>NZ_JXQX01000013.1:0-108363 GCF_000834175.1 Microbacterium sp. MEJ108Y
TTCGACGACCTGCCCTAGGGCGGGTGGCTGACGAGAAGATGGGTCGGGGAGGTGACTCCCCGACCCATCTGGTGCCTCCGCAGCTGTTCAGGCGGACGCGAGACCGTGGGCCTTCGCCACGGCATCCAGGGTGATGCGTCCGCCCTGGACGTTGAGGCCCTTGGCGAGTGCGGCGTCGTCTGCCGCAGCGCGCTCCCAGCCCTTGCCGGCGATGGCAGAGACGTAGGGGAGGGTGGCGTTGGTCAGAGCCCTCGTGGCGGTCTCGGGCACGGCGCCGGGCATGTTCGCGACGCAGTAGTAGATCGAGTCGTGCACCGCGAAGGTGGGGTCGTCGTGCGTCGTCGGACGGGATCCCTCGAAGCATCCGCCCTGGTCGATCGCGATGTCGACGAGCACCGAGCCGGGCTTCATTCCGGCGACCATGTCGTCGGTGACGAGCTTCGGCGCTGCGGCACCGGGGATCAGCACCGATCCGATCACCAGATCCGCCGTCGCGAGCTCTTCGGCGATGTCGTACCGGCTCGACGCACGCGTCTGGAGAGCGCCGCCGTAACGGTGCTCGAGCTCGCGCAGACGCGGAAGCGAGATGTCGATCACCGTGACCTGGGACCCGAGGCCGAGCGCGTTCGCAGCCGCATGCTCGCCGGCGACGCCGCCGCCGATCACGACGGTCTTGGCGCGCGGGGCCCCTGCGATGCCGCCCATCAGCACTCCGCGTCCCCCCGCGGATCGCATGAGTGAGTATGAGCCCATCGTCACAGAGAGGCGACCGGCGATCTCGCTCATCGGCACGAGCAGAGGCAGGCTGCGGTCGGGCAGCTGCACCGTCTCATAGGCGACGGCCGTGGTTCCCGCGTCGACGAGCGCGGTCGTCAGCGCCCGATCTGCGGCGAGATGCAGATACGTGAAGAGGGTGAGGTCCGAGCGCAGGAATCCGTACTCCTGGGCGATCGGCTCCTTCACCTTGATGAGAAGGTCTGCCTCGCCCCAGGTCTCCTCGGCGGTCTCGACGATCTCGGCGCCCGCGATCCGGTACGCCTCGTCGGAGATGCCTGAGCCGACTCCCGCTCCCGACTGCACGAGCACGCGGTGGCCCTCGTGAACCAGCCGATCTGCACCCGCGGGGGTGAGCGCGGTGCGGTTCTCGTTGTTCTTGACCTCGGTCGGCACGCCGATCTTCATCGATCCTCCAAGTGACGGTTGCGTGAGTGCATCTCAGAATCGCAGAAACGTCGACGATTCGACAGATTCCCTGAAGAACATTCGTTTCACCCGCGAATCCTGCATAATCATTCGCATGGAGACGTCATCCGAAGCCCCTCAGGCGAACACCCTTCGGGCGCCGGCACTCGATGCAGTCGATGCCAGGATCGTACAGCTGTTGAGCGCGGACGGTCGGATGACCAACGCAGAGCTCGCGGGCCAGCTCGGAGTGGCACCGTCGACCGCGCACGCCCGCCTGCGCGCACTCGTCGAGCGGGGGGTCATCAGCGGCTTCCACGCAAGCGTCGACGAGCGGAGGCTGGGCGCCGGACTGCAGGCCATCATCGGCGTGACCCTGCGCCCCAGCGGGCGCAGGGAGAGCATCGTCGAGTTCGCCGACCGGGTGCGGGTGCTGCCGCAGGTCATCCAGGTGTTCTTCCTCGGCGGAGACGACGACTTCCTGTTGCACATCGCCGTGGCGGACTCCTCGGAGATGCGCGAATTCGTGCTCGAGCACCTCTCTGCGCAGAGCAGCGTCGCCTCGACCCGGACCAGCATCGTGTTCGACTATCACCGCAACTCGGTCGCCGCGTCCTTCCGCTGAGCTGCCGACGTCACCCGCCGTCGGACCGCGCATCCGCCGCCTCGGTGCGCGGGGTCGACCTCGTGCGGGGCTCGGTCGAACGTATATATTGCTGTGCCTCATCGGGCGGAATTATCGTGAGGGCGGGGATTGGGGCGGGCGCAGAAGGCAGCTCGCACCCGCTGGGGGATGCGATGGCACGAGTACTCGATGATGCGGAGATGGCCGCATGGCTGGGTCGGCTCTCAGGCGGACTGTGGTCGCCGCCACCAGGGGGCGCGGGCGACGGCGCGAGAATCCCGTCGTGGTTCACCGCGCAGACGATGCGCCTGGACGGTGCGCTCGGCATGCTGCAGCTCTCGAACTTCGGCACCATGAAGGCGGCTGATCCGGATGCGTTCGAGGCTGCCCTGCTGCGCAGATCCATCGGCGCCACGATGCTCTACAGCACGCTCGAGACGTCGCACACGGTCAGCTACGAAGTTGGCGCACCGGAGGGCATGGACATCATCATCCTCGGCATGGCGAATCAGGGCGGACAGCGGTTGCGCACCGCCGCCGGCGTGCAGCTGTTGAGCGTCGGGCGGATGGGATTCATGTCGAGTCTCGGGACGTCGTCGATCGAGCATCTCGGTGTGAGCGAGACGACCGGTGTGGTCGTGCCGGTCGCCGCAGTGCCCGGATATCAGCATGTGCTCGCAGCGGGAGCCGACGTATTTCCCGATACCCCGCTGACCAGGGCCGCGGGAGCCGCTCTAGGGCGCATGTTGTTCGAATGGGCGAAGGATCCTGATCAAGGCGAAGGAGCTCTGGCGGGCACCGAAGCGGCGCTCGTCGCGCTCGTGCGCAGCCTGTTCCGGCAGTTCCCGGGCGACGGCGAGACCGATCGGGCCTCTCTGGTGCGTGCTGAGGCGGACAGGATCATCGAACGACGCCATCGAGATTCGGCATTCGGCATCGCGGAACTCGCAGATGAACTGCACGTCAGCCGTCGCCAGCTCTTCCGGCTGTACGCCGGCATGGACGAGAGTCTTGCCGCGCGGTTGCTTCGTCGGCGGTTGGTGACGGCGCGTGAGCAGCTGGTGTCCGCTCCGCCACAGGATCTCGCGACGGTCGCTGCGCAGTCCGGCTTCGCAGACGCGGCGGCGCTTCGTGCCCAGTTCTCCCGTCACGTCGGGGTGAGCCCGAGTGCGTTTCGGATGGCCGCGCGCACGCAACCCTCGCGGCTTGCCGAAGCGATGCTGCTCAGCGACGAGCAGCCGGGCCCCTCGGTCTGAGTCGGCGGTGTCGGGCGCCGGGCGCCGGAATCGAACGAGGGTCGCCGCGTTCAAGATCGGGGTCTGGTGGGGCCGGCGCGCTGACCGGACGCGGTGCGCAGAGTGACGCGCGACCGCGATTCCGGCGCCAACTGTGGCACAGCGTGCCGGGCTCCGCTCACCCGGTGACGGGACGGTCCGCGGCGCTTTCGGCATCCTGGCCGCGTGCATAACCTGAACCTGCCCGTGTCCCCAGGCGGGCCATGACGGCAGGTGAGGGAGAAGCCGCGGCTTCCGACACGCCCGCCGTCACGGCTTCCGGACGAGGCGGGATCGCCCGTCCGGAAGCTCGGGGGAAGGCGCGAGAGCGTCGGGCACGACGGATCGTCGGCGCGCAGCGCCGGCGGACGTGCGGGTGCCTCGGTCGGGGGGACCGAGGCACCCGCGAACCCGGCTGCGGAGGATGCTGTCAGGCGCCGAACGACGAGGGCAGTGCGCAGTAGTCGGCGAAGCGTCGGGTCGGATGATCGGGGTCTGAGACATCGACGATCGCAGTGGCGATCGAGTGCGGCGTCTCGTCGCCGGCGAGCTGCCACACGATGAAGTTCCAGAGTCCGCGCGCTGTCGTGCTGAGCAACTCGGGCGGACCCGAGACGATGAGAACGGTGCCGCCGTCGGGTGCGGCGCGGAACGGAGCGATGATGTCGGCGCGCAGAGCCTGCTCGTCGCCGTCTGCGCTGTGCTTCCGCTCGACCTGCTGACCCGCGGGCGTCAGGGCGGAGGCGAGGTCGTCCGCTGCGCGGCGTGAGCGCTCGGCATCCGCTCCGGCGACGACGACCAGCCGTCGCCCGCGAGGATACAGATGCAGGAACTCGGAGGAGATGTCGGACCAGACGTCGCTCATGATCTCAGGCTACGCCCGTTCTCGAGGGGCGGACCCGACCCTTCGGCGAACGTCCGGCGTCGCGTGACAGAGCCCCTCGGGTGCCGAACTGCGGCATCCGAGGGGCTCTCGTGCAGAGGGTCAGGCCTCCTCGACGAGGAAGCGGCTGTAGGCGCCGAGCGTCAGGAACGCCGGGAACTCCTCGTGCAGCGCGACATCGCGGAACACCGATGCCGCGTCGTCGAATCGGTCGTCGTCGCGTCGTTCGACCTCGTCGAGCACCTCGCCGATCAAGCCCTCGATGTACTCGGCGGTGATCGGCGTGCCGTCCTCCGTGGTGCGGTCCTGGTGGATCCACTGCCACACCTGTGAGCGACTGATCTCGGCGGTCGCGGCATCCTCCATCAGGTTGTCGATGGCCACCGCGCCGAGGCCCCGCAACCACGCCTCGAGGTACCGGATCGCCACAGACACGTTGTCACGCACGCCCTGAGCCGTGATCGGGCGACCGATGTGCAGGTCGAGCAGCTGCGACGCGGTCACCGTGACCTCGGGGAGCTGACGGTCGACCTGGTTAGGTCGATCGCCGAGAACGGCGTCGAATTCGGCCTGCGCGGTCGGGATCAGGTCGGGGTGCGCCACCCATGTGCCGTCGAAGCCGTCGCCGGCCTCGCGCTTCTTGTCGGCCGAGACCTTCTCGATCGCCCGTGCCGTCACCTCAGGGTCGCGCCGGTTCGGGATGAAGGCGCTCATGCCGCCGATCGCGTAGGCGCCCCGCTTGTGGCAGGTCTGCACGAGCAGCTCGGTGTACGCCCGCATGAAGGGAACGGTCATCGTCACCTCGCTGCGGTCGGGAAGCACGAAGCGCGCGCCCCGGCCGCGGTAGTTCTTGATGATCGAGAAGATGTAGTCCCAGCGTCCGGCGTTGAGGCCGGCGCAGTGATCACGCAGCTCGAAGAGGATCTCGTCCATCTCGAACGCCGCAGGCAGGGTCTCGATGAGCACCGTCGCGCGGATCGTGCCGTGCGGGATGCCGATGTACTCCTCGCTGAAAGTGAACACGTCGTCCCACAGCTTCGCCTCTTCGCTCGACTCGAGCTTGGCGATGTAGAAGTACGGTCCGCGGCCGTTTGCGATCAGTTCCCGAGCGTTGTGCAGGAAGTACAGTCCGAAGTCGACGAGCGAACCGGATGCCGCAGTGCGGCGCCCCGCGCGATCGGTGAACTGCAGGTGCTTCTCGGGCAGGTGCCAGCCGCGAGGGCGCATCACGATCGTCGGCGTGCGTTCGGCGGTGACGCGGTACTCCTTGCCCGGCCCCGCGTCGCTCGCTGGTCCGGTGAAGGAGAGCTCGCCGCGGATCGCGTCGCGCAGCGAGAGCTGACCCTCGATGACGTTCTTCCACGTGGGGCTCGTGGCGTCCTCCTGGTCGGCGAGCCACACCCGTGCTCCGGAGTTCAGCGCGTTGATCGTCATCTTCGGATCCGTCGGTCCGGTGATCTCGACCCGACGGTCTTCGAGTCCGGGGCCGGGGCCGGCGACACGCCAGTCGGCATCCTGACGGATGTGCGCGGTGTCGTCGCGGAAGCGCGGGTCGTGCCCGTTGCCGATCTCGAACCGGCGGCGCATGCGGTCGGCGAGCCGGTCGTGACGGCGAGCGGCGAAGCGGTGGTGCAGCTCGGTGAGGAACGCGATCGCCTCGGGGGTGAGGATCTCGTCGTAGCGCTCACGCAGCGGGCCGGTGACGCTGATGGCCGGGCCCTGCTGTGTCGTCTGGATCGGCGCGGTGGTCGGGGGAGCGGTGGGAGTGGTCATGATCTGAGTCCTTTGGAATGGCTTAGTGGAACTGCGCGGCTTCGGTGGAGCCGGCGAGGGCGAGGGTCGCGCTGTCGGGGTTGAGCGCGGTCGAGATGACATCGAAGTAGCCGGTGCCCGCCTCGCGCTGGTGCTTGGTGGCGGTGTAGCCGTTCGCCTCTGCGGCGAACTCGGCCTCCTGCAGCTCGACGTACGCGCTCATGGCGCGATCGGCGTAGCCGCGGGCGAGGTCGAACATCGAGTGGTTCAGGGCGTGGAAGCCGGCGAGCGTGATGAACTGGAACTTGTAGCCCAGGTCGGCCAGCTCCTGCTGGAACGTCGCGATCTCGGCGTCCGTCAGGTGGCGCTTCCAGTTGAAGCTGGGGGAGCAGTTGTAGGCGAGCATCTTGCCGGGGAACTGCTCGTGGATCGCCGCGGCGAACGCACGCGCCAGCTCGATGTCGGGCTCGCCCGTCTCGACCCACAGCAGGTCGGCGTACGGCGCGAACGCCAGGCCGCGACTGATGACCGACTCGATGCCGGGGCGGATGCGGTAGAAGCCCTCGGTCGTGCGCTCGCCGGTGGTGAACTGCTGGTCGCGCTCGTCGACGTCGCTGGTGAGCAGGTCGGCGGCGAGAGCATCCGTCCGGGCGATGATGACCGTCGGGACACCCGACACGTCGGCCGCGAGGCGTGCCGCGTTCAGCGTGCGGATGTGCTGCTGAGTGGGCACGAGCACCTTGCCGCCGAGGTGGCCGCACTTCTTCTCGCTCGCGAGCTGGTCTTCCCAGTGGATCGCCGCGGCGCCCGCCTGGATCAGCGATTGCGCGAGCTCGTAGGCGTTGAGCGGCCCGCCGAACCCGGCCTCGGCATCGGCGACGATCGGGGCGAGCCAGTCCTGGGTGATCTCTCCCTCGGCGTGCTCGAGCTGGTCCTGACGGATCAGCGCGTTGTTGATGCGACGCACGACCGCCGGCACCGAGTTCGCCGGGTAGAGCGACTGGTCGGGGTAGGTCTGGCCGGCGAGGTTGCCGTCGGCGGCGACCTGCCACCCCGACAGGTAGATGGCCTTGAGGCCTGCCCGCACCTGCTGCACCGCCTGGCCGCCGGTGTAGGCGCCGAGCGCCCGCACGTAGTCCTCGGTGTGCAGCAGGTTCCACAGGTTCTCGGCCCCGCGGTGGGCGAGGGTCGCGTCTTCGCGCACCGAGCCGCGGATGCGGATGACGTCTTCGGCCGAGTAGGTGCGCTCGACACCGTCCCAACGGGGATCCGTCTCCCAGATCTCCCGGAGCTCGGCGGCCGTCTGAACCTGGTCGCCAGCGCGCAGACCGGCGGGGCGAGGTGCGGGGTTCTGAGCGGTGTTCGTCATGGTGTCTCCTCCGTTGGATGCCCGGACCGTGAAGCCGGGTGGCGTGTTTCCACTGTGCGTGAAGATCTACCCTGAAACCGGCCACTCGGCTTGTGAAGATCGCGCGAAATTCTGTTTCTGTGACAGAATCGGCCGCATGAGCACTTCAGCGGTCGAAGAAGACGCCGACTCCCTCACGATCGGTCGACGCATCCGTCAGCTGCGCACCGCGCGGGGAATGACCCTCGACGACCTCGCGGCGGCCGTCGATCGAGCACCGAGCCAGATGTCGATGATCGAGACCGGCAAGCGCGAACCGAAGCTCACCCAGCTTCAAGCGATCGCGCGCGCTCTCGGTGTCACGATCGATGCGCTGCTCGAGGGTGAGCCACTCGACGAGCGCAGCGCGATCGAGATCGCCCTCGAGCGCGCCATGAAAGGCCAGACGTTCCAGGCGCTCGGGATCGAGCCTTTCCGCATCGCCAAGAGCATGCCGACGGATGCGCTGAAGGCGCTGCTCGCGCTGCACGGCGAGATCGACCGGCTCAGGGACGAGCGGGCCGCGACCCCGGAGGAGGCCAGGCGAGCGAACGTCGAGCTGCGTCACCTCATGCGCAGGCAGGACAACCATTTCGCCGACCTCGAGAGCAAGGCCGCCGAGATACTCGCGGCGGTCGGGCACCCGGGTGGACCGCTCACGCAGCGCACCGCATCCGAGATCGCCGCCTATCTCGGATTCACCCTGCACTACGCGCCCGATCTGCCGCAGACCACGCGCAGTGTCGCCGACCTCGCGAACGGGCGGCTCTATCTGTCGAGCAGTGTGCCGGCCAAGGGCGATGCGAGAACGGCTGTGCTGCAGGCGCTGTCCAGCCGCATCCTCGGGCATGCCGAACCGCGCAGCTATGCCGAGTTCCTGCGCCAGCGCGTCGAGACGAACTATCTCACCGGGGCGCTGCTGGTTCCCGAGGCCCACGTGGTGCCCGCCTTGAAGGATGCGAAGTCCCGTAGGGCCATTTCGATCGAAGACCTCCGAGACGCCTACTCGGTGTCGTACGAGACGGCGGCGCATCGGTTCACGAACCTCGCGACCCGCCACCTCGACATCCCGGTGCACTTCCTCAAGGTGCACGAGTCGGGGACGATCACGAAGGCATACGAGAACGACGACGTGAACTTCCCGACGGACAGGCTCGGTTCGATCGAGGGACAGATGTGCTGTCGCCGATGGACGAGCCGTGTCGTGTTCGACGAGGACGACCGCTTCAACCCGTATTACCAGTACACCGACACGGGCAACGGCACCTACTGGTGCACCGCCCGTGTCGAGGCGTCGAGCGAGGGGCTGCACTCGGTCAGCGTGGGCGTGCGCTTCGACGACACGAAGTGGTTCGTCGGCCGGGACACCCCGCATCGTGGGGTCTCGAAGCACTCGGTCGAGGTCTGCTGCCGCCGCGCGCCGGCCGACCTCGAGGGGCGGTGGCGCGAGAACTCCTGGCCGAACGTCAAGACTCCTCGCACGCTGCTCGCCACGCTGCCGACCGGTGCCTTCCCCGGGGTCGACACGACGGACGTCTACGAGTTCCTCGAGGCGCACGCACCGCGCTGACGTGCCTCAGCCGAGAGTCGCGGGCTTCTTCGGCACCAGGGATACGGCCACCGCCGCGACGATCGCCACGAGTGCGAAGGCGACGAAGTTCCACTCGACGCCGATCGGCATCGTGACCGGCGCGCCTGATGTATGTGGATCACACCGCGTTCCAGCGCAGGCGAGGAGTGCTCGCGAACTCCGTCAGGACGACGCCCGCGTCGGCGACGGGGAACATCGTGATCAGCAGCGGAGTGGTCTCGGAGGCGGCGGCGACCGCGTAGACCAAAGCCGCGGGTCCCTGCTCGCGGGTGACCCCGACGCGGGTGTGTCGCCCGTCGACGGTCGCTGTGCGCGACGATGATGCGCTGTGGAGGATCTCGGATGCGGCGGTGCCTGCCCTGTCGAGCAGTGTGGCGTCTTCGCGCCAGGGAAGGAACGCGTCGGGTGTGAGAGCGCATGCCTCGGCGAGAGCGGTTGTCACCCAGCGGTCGCGCTTGAGCCCGTATGGCGTCTCGACGAGTGACAGCAGATACCCGTAGCAGTGCAGGAGGCCGGCGTTGCCGACGGGCCACTGCGCCCTCATGCCCGCTCGGCGGTGCAACTCGTCGAACAGCGCCGGAGAGATGACGGCCGCGCCGATGTTCTCGTCGATCACGGTCGATCGGCCCCAGGCGTCGAAGCGTCCGTGGGCACGGTCGTCCTCGAGCGAGGCGACGAGCCACGGAAGACTGTCGAGGGCTGTGCGCGCGGCCGTCGCCGAGTCTGACTGCGCGCGGATCGCAGCGGTCGTGAGGTCGTCGATTCCGGACACGGCGTTTACGCTACAAGACTCCGATGGACGGAATGTTCACACGGCGTTCACACGATCGGGACTTTCTGTCCACAATGACTGACCATGCTGGACGGAGCGTCCGCGAGATCAGAGTGCGGATGCGGAAAGAACACCGTGAACTCCATTCTCCTCTTCGACTTCGACGGCACGATCGCGCTCGGCGACGGCCCCGTTCTCGCCTACGCCACGCAGGTGGCCGCCGCTCTCGACGACGACCACGGCTTCGTCGACGGCATCCGCGAGACGCTCTCCGCTGCTGACGGTGAGGCCCTCGACGGCTACGACGCAGTGCGGCGGGCTGCGGCTGCTCGAGGTGCGGATGCCCGGATGCTCAGCGCCGCGTATCTCGCGAGCCGCGCAGAACTCGCCACCGCAGCGGCTCCGATCACCGCACCCGACGGCCTCGCAGCCTTCCTCGCCGCTGCTGCGGCTGACGCGGAGCTCGTTCTCGTCACCAACGCACCGGCGATCCGCATCGACCAGGCGCTGGACGCGCTCGGCCTCGCCGGGCTCTTCGACCGCATCGTCACGAGTGCGGGCAAGCCGGCCGGTCTCGATGTGTTCCTGGCTGACCTGCCCGCTGATGCGCGGGTGCTGAGCATCGGAGACATCTGGCACAACGACCTCGCCCCCGCCCACGCCCGTGGCCACGAGACCGCGCTGATCGGCGGATTCGCCGACCCGCACGCGACCCCCACCTATCGCGCTGCCGATTTCGCGACGCTGATCCCTCAGCTCACCGCATGGTTGCGTTCCTGAACCCGCACCACTCCACCCTCCCTCACACCCACCACCCCATCGAAGGATGACAATGCGTACCTCCCCCTTCCGCCGGACCGCCGCGGGGCTCGTCGCCGCGGGCGCCCTGCTCGCCGTCGTGCTCACCGGCTGCTCGACCGACACCGCCGCGCCCGACGAGTCCGCCGCCCCCGCTGCCGACCCCGAATCGCTCGTGCTCGCGCTCGTCCCCTCGCAGGACCAGGACGGCCTCGTCGACACCGCAGCTCCGCTCACCGACTACCTCACCGAGGAGCTCGGCATCGAGGTCACGGGTGTGGTCTCCAAGGACTACCAGGCCGCGGTCGAGGCGATGGGAGCAGGTCAGGCGCAGATCGGGTTCCTCCCGTCGCTGCAGCTGTGGCAGGCCAACGACATGTACGACGCATCGGTCGTGCTGCAGACCGAGCGCAACGGCAACATCACCTACCCCGCGCAGTTCATGACGAACAACCCGGACAAGTACTGCGACGACGAGCCGGTCGAGCGCGACGGGATGCTGTTCTGCAACGGCGCCGACGCCATGTCGGGTCCTGCCGGTCTCGACAGCATCGACAAGGTCGAGGGCGCGAAGGTCGCGTTGCTCGGACCCGGCTCGCCGGCCGGCTACATCTACCCGGTCCTCGCGCTGCAGGAGGCGGGACTCGACACCGACACCGACATCCAGCAGATCCCCGTGACAGCGAACGACGCGTCCGTGCTGGCGGTCTACAACGGCGACGCCGAGGTCGGCTTCAGCTTCTGGGATGCCCGCACGATCGTGCAGAAGGACACCCCCGATGTGGGCCAGAAGGTCGTCGTCTTCGCCCTGACCGAGGAGATCCCGAATGACGGCGTCGCGCTGTCGTCCGACCTGTCGCCTGAGCTGCAGGACCGCATCTCCACGGCTCTCGAAGACTTCTCGAACACCGAGGAGGGCTCCGAGATCCTCACGAGCATCTACTCGATCACGAAGCTCGCGCCCGCCGATCCCGAGTCGCTCGACGTCGTCGCCCGCGCAGCCCAGGCACTGGGGCTCCAGTAAATTGTCCGATCAGATCCAGCACGTGGACGCCGCAGCCCAGGCTGCGGCGTCCACGCCGTGGTCCATCCGTCTCGATGGCGTCACGGTGCGATACCCGAACGGGACGGTCGGTCTCGACCGTGTCTCGCTCGACATCGACGCCGGAGAGATGGTCGCGGTCGTGGGCCTCTCAGGGTCGGGCAAGTCCACTCTCATCCGCACGATCAACGGCCTCGTGCCGGTGACGAGCGGAACGCTGGACGTCGGCGAGCACCGCGTCAGCGGAGCCTCGCCCCGCACTCTGCGACGCCTGCGCGGCGACATCGGCATGGTGTTCCAGGGGTTCAACCTCGCAGGCCGGGCGAGCGTGCTGCAGAACGTGCTCGTCGGGCGTCTCGCCCACACGCCCCTGTGGCGCACCCTGCTCGGCGCCTACCCCGACGCCGACCGGCAACTGGCCTATCAGGCGCTCGACCGTGTCGGCATCCTGCCGAAGATCCACTCGCGCGCATCCGACCTCTCGGGTGGGCAACAGCAGCGCGTCGCCATCGCACGCGCACTGGCGCAGGAGCCGCGCATCGTCCTGGCCGACGAGCCGGTCGCGAGCCTCGACCCGCCGACCGCGCACGGTGTCATGAACGACCTTCGCCGCATCAATCGGGACCTCGGCATCACCGTACTGGTCAACCTGCACCTGCTCGACCTCGCCCGCGAATACGGAGCGCGGATGATCGGCATGCGCGCGGGGAGGATCGTCTACGACGGTCCGGCAGCGAGCGCGACGGATGCCGACTTCGAGAGCATCTACGGTCGATCCCTCACCGCCGACGATCGGCTCGACACGTGACCGAGGCGACACCGGCACCGCTCGAGATACCTCGGCGGCCGTCCGGCGCGTGGCGTGGGCCCGTGATCCTGCTGGCCATCGTCGCCATCACCGTGGTCATGTGCCTGCCCGGCATCGGCATCGGGGTCGACCTCTCGGCGATCGCGCGCAACTGGCAGAACGGCGCCGACAAGATCATCAAGCTGCTGATGCCCGACTGGAGCTTCTTCCCGCGCACGCTCCCGCCGCTCATCGAGACGCTGCAGATGGCCGTCATCGCGACGGCGATCGGCGCGGTGATCTCGCTGCCGCTGAGCTTCTGGGCGGCTCGCGCCACCAACCCGAACGCTCCGGCGCGCATCATCGTGCGCGGCATCCTGAACGTCATCCGCAGCGTCCCCGACCTGCTCTACGCGGCGATCCTCGTCGCGATGGTGGGTGTCGGCGCGCTCCCCGGCATCCTCGCGCTGCTGCTGTTCAATGTCGGAATCATCGTCAAGCTCGTCTCGGAGGCGATCGACACCAACGACCGGGGTCCGCTCGAGGCGGGCCGCGCGGTCGGAGCCACTCAGACGAAGATCAACCGCACGCTCGCGCTCCCGGACGCCTGGCCCGCGTTCGCGAACCAGACCCTCTACGTCTTCGAGCTCAACGTCCGCGCCTCGACGGTGCTCGGTCTGGTAGGCGCCGGCGGCATGGGCCTGCTCATCGACGCCGTCCGCACGTTCTACCGCTACGACCAGCTCTCGCTCATCATCCTGGAGATCCTCATCGTCGTCATCGTGATCGACCTCGTCTCCGACGCCATCCGACGGAGGCTCGTATGACCACCGTGCTCACTCCGCCTCCTGCCATCACCGTCATCCCCGACAGGCCGCGACGCCCGTGGCTCATTGCCTCGTGGATCATCGTCACCGCCATCGTCGTGCTGGCTTTCTGGTCGATCGACATCAACTGGGCACGTCTCGCCGACCTGCCTGCGGAGATCGTCCGCTACACGTTCCTGATGTTCGGCAGCCCGAACTGGGAGAAGCTGCCCGAGGCGCTCTGGCAGACCTGGCGCAGCATCGAGATGGCGTGGGTCGGTACGATCCTCGGCATCCTGCTCGCGACCCCCATCAGCCTGCTCGCCGCGCGCGGATTCGGCCCCGCCTGGCTGCGCGCGCTGCTGCGCGGCCTGTTCTCGCTCATCCGGGCCGTTCCCGAGATCATCATCGCGATCGTGATCCTGTCGGTCACCGGGCTCACGCCCTTCACGGGTGCGCTCGCGCTGGCGATCAATGGCATCGGCACACTCGGCAAGTGGGGATACGAAGCGGTAGAGGCCGTGCCGTCCGGGCCGATCGAGGCCGCACGCGCGGCCGGTGGCGGTACCCTGCAGGTGCTGCGTTGGGGTGTCTGGCCGCAGGTCGAGCCCGCGTTCTGGTCGTTCTGGCTGTATCGCTTCGAGATCAACGTGCGCTCGTCGGCGGTGCTCGGTCTGATCGGCGTCGGCGGAATCGGTGACATGCTCACCTCCTATACCCAGTACCGTGAGTGGTCGACGGTGGGCGTCCTGCTCATCGTGGTCGTCGCTGTCACGATGCTGATCGATGCCGTGTCCGGCGCGATCCGCCGCCGGATCATGGAGGGAGCCCGCGCCCGTGTTCTCTCCTAGCGCCCCACCCACCGCTCGAATCGCCGCGGTGCTCAACACCCTGCAGCCCGCCGAACGCCGCGTCGCCGAGCTGATCGTCGAGTCGGCGGAGGCGGTGGTCGAATGGACCGCCCAGGAGCTCGCCGACCGAGCGGGTGTCGGCCGCGCCACGGTCGTGCGCGCGTGCCAGAGCTTCGGCTACCGCGGATACCCGCAGCTGCGCGTCGCGCTCGCCTCCGAACTCGGCAGCGGGCCGGGGGAGGCGGGCATCGACCACGGGCCGGGCGCGCTCGGGCGGATGCGGGGCGAGATCGATCGCGTCGCGGCATCCCTTCCGGCCCTCGCGAGCCTGCTCGACGCGGATGCCGTGAGCGAGGCCGTCCGGCTCGCAGCGTCCGCTCGCCGGCTGCTCGTGCTCGCGAACGGTCTGTCCTCGCCCATCGCGAACGACCTCGCCATGCGGCTGACCGCGTCGGGTCGTGCGGCGGAGTTCATCGCGGATGCCATCGCGCAGCAGATCGCCGCACGTCATCTCACACCCGACGACGTCTGCCTCATCGTCAGCGGATCGGGCGCGAACGAGGCGAGCCTGCGCGTCGCGACCGCGGCAGCCCGGGGCGGTGCGACGGTGATCGCCCTCACCTCCTTCGCCTCATCGGCGCTGACCGAGGCCGCGACGCTGTCGCTCGTGATCGCCCCGACCGGGGTGAGCTTCCGCGACGAGCTCGAGCACACCTCGCGCGTCGCATATCTGGTGTTCGCCGAGGTGTTCGCCGCGGCCGTCACGGCGGAGCGGGGCGCGGATGCCGTGCAGGCGCGGGCTCATGCGCTCGAGGTCGTCTCCGACAACCTCGGCGAGGGCGCGGGGGAGTAGCGACGCCGAAGGCGTCAGTCCCGAGCGGTCTGCAGCAGCGCCCACAGCTCTGCGCGGGCGGGGAACGACGACAGATCGCTGCCGAGCAGGGTGCCGGCCTGCGTGATCCGCGACCGCAGCGTGTGACGGTGCACCCCGAGAGCAGCGGCCGCCGGATCGGCCTTCGCATCGTGCTCGAGCCAGGTTCGCAGGGAACGTTCCAGGTCGCCGCCGGATCGCGCATCGTGGTCGCGCAGGGGAGCCAGGCGCGACTCCGCGACCAGACGGGCCTCATCGGTCGCGAGCGCGCTGAGGATGCTGGATCCCGCCGCATCGGCGAAGTGGAAGACCCCTGTGCCGGACTGCTGGCGCAGTGCCGCGAGCGCCTGAGCGTGGGCACGCGAGAACGCGTCGTACGACTCCGAGCCCGATGCCCCGACGCGGATGCCGAAACGTGCGGCGACCTCGTCGAGCAGTGCGTCGTCGGCCATCGACACGCAGAGCACGACGCCCTCCGGCGACTCGGCGAGGAAGCTGGCGGTGCCGTGCTCGGCGCGGCGGCGGTCCCACCAGTCGGCGAACGGTCCGGTCGGTGCGTCCGCGGCGATCGCCACCACGACGGGCGCCGACGGCATGCCGCCGAGCACCTTCCGTGCAAGGGACGGGTCGTCATCGAGCAGAGAGCTCAGCAGCTGCGAGTTCAGCCGACGCTTGCTGCGGGCGAGCTGGTCGCTCTGCTCGAGGGCGAGCCCGGCCATCGCGATCACCGAGGTCACGACCGTGCGCGCCTCGGCGTCGAGCGCATCGACGGCCAGCGCGATCACTCCCCGCAGGTGTCCGCCGCGGCCGACCGTGAAGAGCGTGAACGTCTCATCGTCGATCGTCAGCGACTGCCCTGCTTCGAGTCCGCGGGTGAGGATCTCGGTGGCGCGTTCGCCGAGCTCGGTCAGGCGGCCCGCAGACACGGCTGACCGGGGGTGCGACAGCTGCAGAGCACCGGCCGCGTCGTACATGCCGACCCAGACGCCGAGGCGACGGCCGAGTTCGGCGACGGTCGCGTCGAGTCCCCGCGGGCGGAGAGCCGCCAGTGCGAGCGCGCGCTGGGTGTCTAGCGCCCATGATCTGCGGGCATATGCCTGAGCGGCTATGGCCTCGGAGTGTGCGCGGGCGACCGCGATGAACGGCGTGCGATAGGGCACCTCGAAGAGGGGGATCCCGCGGCGTGCGCACTCGAGGATCAGCTCCTCGGGGATCCCTGCGCGGTGCACGTCCGTGCCGAATCCGAGGCCGAGCACCCCGCGATCCGCGAGCCGCCCCACGTAGACATCGACGTCGGTGCCGGCGTCGAACTGGGTGCCTGTGGTCAGCAGAGCGAGATCCTCGGCGAGGAACGGCGTCGGGTCGGCGAGGTCGGAGCTGTGCACCCAGCGCAGTGGACGATCGAGGGCGCCGGCCGGAAGGTCTTCTTCGGCCGAGATCAGGCCGAGTCCGAGGTCACGACGTCGGAAAAGGGCGCGCAGGGTGGGCTGCTCGGTGTCATCCATGCGACGCTCCTCTCTCGTCTCCGCGGTCAGCGCGTTATACGGTCGGGCGATGATCTCTTCGAGATTGTACAGCCGGGCGAATGCGCCCACGGCGGATCCGGTCGTACGCTCACGAACATGGCTCTCCTCGACACCGCAGCTGTTGCAGTCCCCCTCGGCGGACCCGACCTCCCCCAGGAGCGTCGCCTCGTGACCGAACTCCCCGGCCCCCGATCGGCCGAGATCCTCGCCCGCAAGGCGGATGCCGTCGCCGCAGGCGTCGGGCACACCGTTCCCGTGGCCGCCGTCGCGGCCGGCGGGGGAGTGGTCGTCGACGCCGACGGCAACTCGCTGATCGACCTCGGCTCGGGCATCGCCGTGACGACCGTCGGCAATGCCCACCCCAAGATCGCCGCAGCGGTGGCCGCCCAGGCCGCGCAGTTCACGCACACCTGCTTCATGATCTCGCCGTACGAGTCGTACATCGAGGTGGCCGAGGCGCTGAACCGTCTCACCCCCGGTGACTTCGCCAAGAAGACCGCCCTGTTCAACTCGGGCGCCGAGGCTGTCGAGAACGCGATCAAGATCGCCCGCAAGCACACCGGTCGCCAGGCGGTCGTCGCCTTCGACCACGGCTACCACGGCCGCACCAACCTGACGATGGCGCTGACCGCCAAGTCGATGCCCTACAAGAGCGGCTTCGGCCCGTTCGCCCCCGAGGTCTACCGCGCACCGATGTCGTACCCGTTCCGCGACGGGCTCGAGGGCGGCGAGGCTGCGGCCCGCGTCATCCTGCAGCTCGAGAAGCAGATCGGCGCAGACAACCTCGCCGCCGTGATCATCGAGCCCATCCAGGGCGAGGGCGGCTTCATCGTGCCGGCCGACGGATTCCTGCCGGCGGTCGCCGACTGGTGCCGCGCCAACGGCGTCGTCTTCATCGCCGACGAGGTGCAGACCGGCTTCGCCCGCACCGGCCACATGTTCGCGAGCGAGATCTTCGGCATCGAGCCCGACCTCATCACGACCGCGAAGGGCATCGCGGGCGGTCTGCCGCTCGCCGCCGTCACCGGGCGCTCCGAGATCATGGACGCCTCGCACGCGGGCGGCCTCGGCGGCACCTACGGCGGCAACCCGATCGCCTGCGCCGCAGCGCTCGCCGCGATCGACGTCTTCGAGAACGACGGCGTGATCGAGCGCGCCCGTGAGATCGGCGAGATCCTCGTGCAGCGTCTCGGCTCCATGCAGGAGAAGGATGCCCGCATCGGTGACATCCGCGGTCATGGCGCGATGATCGCGGCCGAGTTCGTCGACCCCGAGACCAAGGCGCCTGACGCCGCTCTGACCGCTGCTGTCGCGAAGGCGTGCGTCGCCCAGGGGGTCATCGTCCTCACCTGCGGCACGTACGGCAACGTCATCCGCTTCCTGCCGCCGCTGTCGATCGGCGACGACCTGCTCAACGAGGGCCTCGACGTCGTCGCGGCCGCACTCGCCGCGAACGCGGCCTGACAGACCAGAGGTCGCGCTCAGTCGTGACCGCCACCACACGTCCGGCCGCGACGAGGATCGGGGGATTTCGAGTCGCGGCCGGCACACACATTTCCAATGAAGGAGAAGCAGATGGCTGAGATCACTCGTGACGTGCTGATCGTCGGAGCCGGAGCCGCAGGGCTCACGGCCGCGAACGACCTGCGCAAGGCAGGCCTGTCGGTCGCCGTCCTCGAGGCGCGTGACCGCGTCGGCGGCCGTCTGTGGACCGACGTCATCGACGGCGCCATGCTCGAGATCGGCGGCCAGTGGGTCTCGCCCGATCAGGATGCCCTGAAGGACACGATCGAGGAGCTGGGGCTCGAGACCTACAGCCGCTATCGCGAGGGCGACAGCGTGTACGTCGGCCCCGACGGCCAGACGCACCGCTTCACGGGCGAGATGTTCCCGGTGTCCGCCGAGACCGAGGCCGTCATCGCCGAGATCACCGAGCGTCTCGACGCCATGGTCGCCGAGATCGACCCCGACCGCCCCTGGGAGCACGCGAAGGCGAAAGAGTGGGACTCGGTCACGTGGGATGCCTGGCTGCGCGCGCAGACCGACGACGACGAGGCAGTGCGCAACCTGGCATTCGCCACCGGATCCGCGATGCTCACGAAGCCCACGCACTCGTTCTCGCTGCTGCAGTCGCTGCTGATGGCGGCATCCGCCGGTTCGTACTCGAACCTCGTCGACGCCGACTTCATCCTCGACAAGCGCGTCGTCGGCGGCCTGCAGAAGGTGCCGCTGCTGCTCGCCGAGCGCCTCGGGGACGACGTGCTGTTGAACCAGCCGGTGCGGTCGCTCGAATGGAGTGCCGACGGCGTGACCGCGACGACCGATGACACCACGGTGCGCGCGCGCTTCGCGATCCTCGCGCACGCCCCGATCCTCTACAGCCGCATCGCCTTCGTGCCGCCGCTGCCCCGTCGCCAGCACCAGATGCACCAGCACATCTCGATGGGCTTCGTGATCAAGGTGCACGCCGTCTACGACCGCCCGTTCTGGCGCGAACAGGGCCTCAGCGGCACCGCGTTCAGCCCCTACGAGCTCGCGCACGAGGCGTACGACAACACCAACCACGGTGACGAGCGGGGCACCCTGGTCGGCTTCGTGAGCGACCAGAACGCCGACGACCTGTTCACACTGTCGGCAGAGGAGCGCAGAGAGCGGATCCTCGAGTCCCTTTCGCACTACTACGGCGACGAGGCGAAGAACCCGGTCGTGTACTACGAGAGCGACTGGGGCACGGAGGAGTGGACCCGTGGCGCGTACGCGGCGAGCTTCGACATGGGCGGACTGCACCGCTACGGCGCCGACCTGCGTTCGGCCGTCGGACCCATCCACTTCGCCTGCAGCGACATGGCGGGCGCCGGATACCAGCACGTCGACGGCGCGATCCGCATGGGGCACCTCGTCGCATCGACCATCGTCGAAGCCACGCGTGCCGCGGGCGACACCGCCGAGGTCGACGGATGACCGGCGCGATCGTCGTCGGCTACACGGCGACGGATGCGGGAGCGGATGCCGCAGCGCTCGGCGCACGGCTCGCGCGCAGCCTCGGCGCGGTTCTGCACCTGGTGATCGTGCTTCCCTCTGAGGGCACCCGCAACGCGGCGGTTCCGCCCGAGCGGGCATACGAAGAGCACATCCGCCGGCAGGCGAAGGAGTGGCTCGAGGATGCCGTCGTCCGGCTGCCGCAGGAGCTCACCCGCACGGGTCATGTGCGCTTCGCCGAGTCGTTCGCGGAAGGGCTCATCGCCGCCGGCGAGGAGTTCGATGCGCGGCTGATCGTCATCGGCACCGCCGGCGGCAGCATCTTCGGACGCCACCGTCTCGGCAGCGTCGCCTCTGAGCTGCTGCACTCGTCGTCCATCCCCGTCGCGCTCGCCCCGGCCGGCACGGCAGAGCAGGACGACCACGTGCTCCCGCGGGTGACGGCGGCGGTCGGCAACCGCGCCGGCGCAGACAATCTCCTCGACGAGGCCGCTGCGATCGCGACCGAGTCGCGCGTCGGTCTCCGTCTGGTCTCCCTCGTGCCGTTCGACGTGCCCCCCGGTCTCGACACCGGGGCGATCCGCGTGGTCGGCGACGAGCACGCGAACGAAGTTCTCGAGATCGCCAAGGGTCTGCTGCCCGAAGAGCTCAAGGCCGAGGTCGAAGAAGCCCCCGGCGACACGGTCGAAGACGCCGTCGCTCATCTGTCGTGGCTGCCCGGCGAGGTCGTCCTCGTCGGTTCCAGCCGCCTGGCGCAGCCGCGCCGCCTGTTCCTGGGCTCGACCGCAGCGAAGATGCTGCACGAACTGCCCGTGCCCATGATCGTCGTCCCGCGCACGCGCGCCGAAGCAGGAGTCCGCTGATGAGCAGCTCGAACCGGGCGACGGAGCCCGCATCCGGTGTGACGACCGGCATCTCGCAGAAGGGCCTGCGCGCGGGGGCCGTCGGAGTCCTCGGAGCCGTCGTGATCGGCGTCTCCACGATCGCCCCGGCCTACACTCTCACCGCGTCGCTCGGCCCGACCGTCGCGGTCGTCGGCACGCAGGTTCCGGCGATCATCCTCGTCGGCTTCATCCCGATGCTCCTGACCGCGTTCGGCTATCGCGAACTCAACCGCATGATGCCGGACTCGGGCACCTCGTTCACCTGGGGAGTGCGAGCCTTCGGCCCCTGGATCGGCTGGATGACGGGGTGGGGCCTGATCGCCGCCACCGTGATCGTGCTGTCGAACCTCGCCGGCATCGCCGTCGAGTTCCTCTTCCTGCTGATCGCACAGCTCAGCGGCAACCCCGAGATCGCCGACCTGGCCTTCAACCCGATCATCAACGTCGTGGTGTGCCTGCTCTTCATGCTCGGCGCGACGCTCGTGTCGTACCGCGACATGCAGACGACGCAGAAGTTCCAGTACATCCTCGTCGGCTTCCAGGTGCTGGTGCTCGTGATCTTCGCCACCGTCGCGATCGTCAAGGCTGTCTCCGGCGATGCCCCCGAGCCCACGGCGTTCTCCTGGTCGTGGTTCAACCCGTTCGAGGTGCCGTCGTTCAGCGCCTTCGCCGCCGGCCTCTCCCTGTCGATCTTCATCTTCTGGGGCTGGGACGTCGTCCTCACCATGAACGAGGAGACGAAGGATCCGGAGAAGACTCCCGGTCGTGCGGCGATGGTCACCGTCGTCGTCGTGGTCAGCCTCTACCTGCTGCTCGCGATCGGTCTCATCATGTTCGCCGGTGTCGGCACGGGCGACTACGGGCTCGCGAACGAGGACATCTCGGCGAACGTGTTCTTCGCGCTGTCCGACCCGATCCTGGGCCCGCTCGCGTTCCTCGTCTCGCTCGCGGTGCTGTCGAGCTCGGCGGCGTCGCTGCAGTCGACCGCGGTCGGGCCCGCCCGCACGCTGCTGGCGATGGGGCACTACGGCGCCCTGCCGAAGAAGTTCGCACGGGTCAGCCCGCGCTTCTTCACGCCCGGCTATTCGACGATCGTCTCGGCCGTCGTCGCTTCGGTCTTCTACGCCGTGATGCGACTGGTGAGCGAGAACGTGCTCACCGACACGATTCTGTCGCTCGGCATGATGATCTGCTTCTACTACGGCCTCACCGCGTTCGCGTGCGTCTGGTACTTCCGCAAGCAGTGGTTCGACTCGGCCAGGAGCTTCTTCTTCACGTTCCTGTTCCCGCTCGTCGGCGGCGCGATCCTCGCCGTGCTGTTCGTGACGACGCTCATCGACTCGATGGACCCCGCGTACGGCAGCGGCTCGAGCATCGGCGGGGTCGGGCTCGTGTTCGTCCTCGGCGTCGGCATCATCGCGATCGGCATCGTCATCATGATCTGGCAGTCGATCAAGCGCCCGGCGTTCTTCCGCGGCGAGACGCTCAGCATGGATGCTCCCGAGAGCATCCGCAGACGCTGACCGCATCCGCGGCATCCGCATTCCTTCCTCCCCACAGAAAGAGATTCCATGAGCACTCAGACTGAGCAGGCGCTGCTCGACAGCATCCCCACCGGCCTCTTCATCGGGGGAGAGTGGATCGACGGCGAGACCGGCGGCACGTTCGACGTGATCGACCCGGCGACCGGAGAGGTGATCCGCACGATCGCGGATGCGACCCCCGGCGACGGCATCCGTGCGCTGGATGCGGCCGTCGCCGCGCAGGATTCGTGGGCGTCGACCGCACCGCGCACCCGCAGCGAGATCCTGCGCCGTGCGTTCGACCTCGTGCAGGAGCACAAGGAGGACCTCGCGCTGCTGATGACGCTCGAGATGGGCAAGCCGCTCGCCGAGGCACGAGGAGAGGTCGGCTACGGCGGCGAGTTCCTTCGGTGGTTCAGCGAGGAGGCGGTGCGCATCAGCGGCCGCTACGGCATCAATCCCGAGGGCACCGGCCACATGGTCGTCTCGCAGCGTCCTGTGGGCCCCTCGTTCTTCGTGACGCCGTGGAACTTCCCCTTCGCGATGGCGACGCGCAAGATCGCCCCTGCCCTCGCAGCCGGCTGCACCGTGGTCATCAAGCCACCGGCACTCACGCCGCTGACGACGATGTTCTTCACCTCGCTGCTCGAGAAGGCGGGCCTCCCCGCCGGTGTCGTCAACGTGGTGCAGACGTCGAAGTCGTCGGCGCTGTCGGCCCCGATCATCGCCGACCCGCGTCTGCGCAAGCTGTCATTCACGGGTTCGACCGAGGTGGGCCGCAAGCTCATCGCCCAGGCCGCCGAGGGCGTGCTGCGCGTGTCGATGGAGCTCGGCGGCAACGCCCCGTTCGTCGTCTTCGACGATGCCGACCTCGACAAGGCGGTCGACGGCGCGCTTGCCGCGAAGTTCCGCAACATCGGCCAGGCCTGCACCGCCGCCAACCGCTTCATCGTGCACCAGGACGTCGCCGACGAGTTCGCCCGCAAGGTCACCGAGCGCGTGAAGGCGATGAAGATCGGCCGCGGCACGGAAGAGGGCGTGGCCATCGGGCCGCTCATCGACGAAGACGCCGTCGCGAAGGCCGGCGAGCTCGTCGATGACGCCGTCGAGCGCGGAGCAACGCTGCTCGCCGGAGGCAAGGCGCTCGAGGGCACCGGCACCTTCTACGAGCCGACCGTGCTCACCGACGTGGTCGCAGGTTCCGCGATCCTTCGGGAGGAGATCTTCGGCCCGGTGCTCGCGATCGCGACCTTCGAGACGGAGGACGACGCCGTGCGCCTCGCGAACGACACCGAGTACGGGCTCGTCTCGTACGTGTTCACCGAGAACCTGCAGCGCGGGCAGCGGATGATCGACAAGCTCGAGACCGGCATGATGGGTCTGAACGTCGGTGTCGTGTCGAATGCAGCTGCCCCCTTCGGCGGCGTCAAGCAGTCGGGCGTCGGCCGCGAGGGCGGTCTCGAGGGCATCCACGAGTACCTGTCGACCAAGTACACCCTGATCCCGATCTCCTGATCCTTTCGGTCGTCGGGCGGGCGGAGCTCCGCTCCTCGCTCGACGACCGGGAACCGAACGAGAGGAAAAGAACATGACCGATTACGCCGTCATCAACCCCGCCACCGGAGAGACGCTGGCGTCCTTCGACACGTTCACGGATGCGCAGATCGAGGAGGCGGTCGCGGCCGCCGACGCCGCGCACCGCGACTGGTCGCGTTCCTCGACCGTGGCTGAGCGCGCAGCGCTGCTCCGTCGTGCAGCGGAGCTGCACCGCGAGCGTCGCGAGCAGCTCGCCGACGTGTTCGTGCGCGAGATGGGCAAGCCGCGCGAGGCGGCACTCGGAGAGGTCGACTTCGCCGCCGACATCGCCGAGTACTACGCAGACCAGGCCGAGGCGATCATGGCCGACCAGCCGATCGCCATCCTCGGAGAGGGCTCGGCGATCGTCCGCAAGTCGTCGCTGGGACCGCTCGTCGGGATCATGCCGTGGAACTTCCCGGCCTACCAGATCGTCCGCTTCGCGGCGCCGAACCTGATCGTCGGCAACACGATCCTGCTGAAGCCCGCGCCGCAGTGCCCCGAGTCGTCGACCGCGATCGAGGCGATCTACCACGATGCCGGATTCCCGAAGGGCGCCTACCAGAACGTGCTCGCGACGAACGAGCAGATCGCCGACATGATCGCCGACCCGCGCGTGCAGGGCGTCTCGCTCACGGGCTCGGAGCGCGCAGGCGCCGCGGTCGCCGAGATCGCCGGGCGCAACCTCAAGAAGGTCGCGCTTGAGCTGGGCGGCTCAGACCCCTTCATCGTGCTGTCGACCGACGACCTCGACGCCACGGTGCAGGCCGGCGTCGACGCGCGTCTCGACAACAACGGACAGGCGTGCAACGGCGCCAAGCGCTTCATCATCGTCGACGGTCTGTACGACGAGTTCGTCGAGAAGTTCACCGCTGCGATGGCGGCCGTGCAGCCCTCGGACCCGACACTCGACGACACCGTGCTCGGGCCCGTCTCATCTGAGACGGCGGCCGAAAACCTGCAGAAGCAGATCGACCAGGCCGTCGAGCAGGGCGCGACGCTGCTGACCGGCGGAACCCGCGACGGAGCGTTCTTCACGCCGACCGTGCTGGCCGATGTGACGCCCGAGATGAACGTCTACCGTGAGGAGCTCTTCGGCCCCGCCGCGGTCGTCTACCGGGTCGCCGACGAGGACGCCGCCGTCGCTCTCGCGAACGACACGACCTTCGGTCTCGGGTCTTACGTCTTCACCACCGACGCCGAGCAGGCCGAGCGCGTCGCCGACAACATCGAGGCGGGCATGGTCTACGTCAACCTCGTGCTGGCCGACAGCCCGGAGCTGCCGTTCGGCGGCATCAAGCGCAGCGGCACCTCGCGCGAACTCGGCCACCTCGCCGCCGACGAGTTCGTCAACAAGAAGCTCATCCGCATCGGCTGAGCGACGCTCGCCGCACGAAGGGGCGGATGCTGCGGCATCCGCCCCTTCGTGCGCCCGGTGCCCGGTTCCTGACGCGCCCGGGGTTCGACGGATGCCGGAGCCCGCATGCGCACCCGGGCGTAGGTTGGAAGCATGGCAACCGTCGCAGCGAACATCGTCAAGACCCTCCGCGCCAACGGGATCGACCGTGTCTACGGCCTTCCGGGTGATTCCCTCAACGGCTTCACCGACGCCCTCCGAAAGGACGGCGGCATCCGCTGGGTGCACGTGCGGCACGAGGAGTCGGCGGCCTTCGCGGCGGCGGCGGATGCGGCGCTCACGGGCGACCTCGCCGTCGTCGCCGGCTCGTGCGGACCGGGCAACCTGCACCTGATCAACGGCCTCTACGACGCCAACCGCTCACGAGTCCCCGTGCTCGCGATCGCGGCGCACATCCCCACGACCGAGATCGGCACGGGGTACTTCCAGGAGACCCACCCGCAAGAGCTCTTCCGCGAGTGCAGCGTCTATGTCGAGTACGTCGCAGACCCCAAGCAGATGCCGCGCCTTCTCGAGATCGCGATGCGCGCGGCGATCGAGCAGCGCGGAGTCGCGGTGCTCGTGATCCCCGGCGACGTCGCCCTGGCCGAGATCGCCGACGACCGAGCCGTGGTCATCGAGCGGTCCCACCCCGTGATCGTGCCGAGCGGCGACGAGCTCGCCAGGGCGGCGACACTGCTCAATGCCTCGAAGAAGACCACGATCCTCGCCGGAGCGGGTGTCGAGGGCGCCCACGATGAGGTCATCGCACTCGCCGATCGGCTCGGCGCGCCGATCGTGCACGCCCTCCGAGGCAAGGAGTTCATCGAGTACGACAACCCGTTCGACGTCGGAATGACGGGCCTTCTCGGCTTCGCCTCCGGCTATCGGGCGATGGAGGCGGCTGACACGCTGCTCGTGCTGGGCAGCGACTTCCCGTACGAGCAGTTCTATCCAGAGCACGCGACGACCATCCAGGTCGACATCCGCGGCTCACAGCTCGGCAAGCGGCATCCGCTCGATCTCGGTCTGGTCGGTGATGTCCGCGCCACCGCCGAGGCACTGCTGCCGAGGCTGGCGGAGAAGAGCGACCGCGATCACCTCGATGACTCGACCGCGCACTATCGCAAGACCAGGGCGAAGCTCGACGACCTCGCGACACCGACGAAGGCCGGTCGGCCGATCCACCCGCAGTACCTCGCGCGACTGCTCGATGAGCAGGCGGCAGATGACGCGGTGTTCACCGCCGACGTGGGCTCGCCGACCGTGTGGGCCGCCCGCTATCTGTCGATGACCGAGAATCGACGTCTGATCGGCTCGTTCACGCACGGATCGATGGCCAATGCCCTGCTGCACGGCATCGGCGCGCAGGTCTCGCATCCCGATCGACAGGTCATCGCACTCGCCGGCGACGGCGGGCTCGCGATGATGCTGGGCGAACTGCTCACGCTCACGCAGAACAAGCTGCCCGTGAAGACGATCGTGGTGAACAACTCGTCGTTGAACTTCGTCGAGCTCGAGATGAAGGCCGCCGGTTTCGTGAACTACGGCACTGCGCTCGACAACCCGAGCTTCGCGGCGATCGCCGAGGCCATGGGAATCTTCGCCCGCCGCGTCGAGAACAGCGAGGATCTGCCGGATGCCGTCCGCGAGGTGCTCGCACACGACGGCCCCGCGCTGCTCGATGTCGTCACCGAGCGGCAGGAGCTGTCGATGCCGCCGGCGATCGAGGCCGCGCAGGTCAAGGGCTTCGCGCTGTACGCGATCCGCACGGTCATGTCGGGCAAGGGAGACGAACTGCTCGACCTCGCGCGCGCGAACTGGCGTCAGTTCCTCTGAGCCTCGGGCGCTCGGGAGGACAACGCCTCTTGGGGAGGAGGAATCGGCCCGATTCCTCCTCCCGAGGGGAAGATCTCCTCCCGACGAGCGGGCAGCTCGCGGTGAGGTGCTGCCACGGTGTCGAAACCGCGGCGAAGCGAAGGCTCCGAACCCGCGCCTAGCTCTCGATGAGCGCGCGCACCTCGGCTGCCTCGACCTGGCGACCGAGCGACTCGAGCACGTTGCCGAGCTCGAGCGCCGACACCTGACGCAGCGGCGCATGCTCCACCGCGTGCTCGAGCGCGCTGCGGTAGACCGGCACGGCGTCAGCCGCGCGGTCGTCGCCGGCGAGCAGGCGGGCGGCGAACAGCTCGGAGCCGCCCGCCGAACCCGCATCCCCGATCGCCGCGAATCCGTCGGCTGCCGTCAGAGCAGCGGCAACAGCCTCGTCGATCCGTCCGAACTGAGCGAGCACCCGACCTCGCGAATCGGTCACGTCGGCGAGCAGCCACCCCGCCTCGTGCTCCTGAGCCAGCGCTGCGACCTCGTCGAACAGGGCGAAGGCGCGGTCGTCCTGCTTCGCGCCGTAGGCCTGCCCGAGGTTGTGCAGCACGTCGGCGAGGGCGCCGACCGCCTCAGGGGCCTTGCGCACGATCTCGGATGCCGTTTCGAGCGACTCGATCGCGTCGTCGTGCTCGTCGAATCGGGCGAGGATCTTCGCACGTTCGGTCAACGCCATGGCCTGATCGGCGTGTTCCTCCGCCTCACCGAAGAGATCGGCCGCATACCCGTACGCGCCGACAGCCTGACCGAACTCGCCGGCCGAACCCAGGGAGCGGGCGAGGAGCGATGCGGTCATCGCCCGAGAAGCGGCAGGCACCTCGGCCTGCTCCTCACGCTCGAGCACCTGACCGAACAGCTCGGCGGCCACCTCGGCGTCACCCGCGGCGAGCATCGCCCGCGCGAGGCGGAAGTCCGCCCCCGCCTGGTCGCCGCCCTCCTGGGCGACGAGACGCGAGGTGACGCGGTAGCGGGCGACCGCCTTCTCGGGGTCGCCGGCGTCCTCCCAGAGCGCCCCGGCGAGCAGGTGCGCCGTTGCCAGCGCCGTGGTCGCGCCGAGCCCGGCGAGCAGCCGGGACGCCTCATCGGCATCCGCCGCGCCACGCGCGTAGTCGTCGCTGCCTCCGCGCACCCTGGCACGCGTCTGCAGGGCCTGGGCGCGGTGACCGACGCTGAGATCGTCCTGGGCCAGGAAGCGATCGAGCAGAGCGGATGCCGCCTCGATGTCGCCCTTCTGCAGCACCGCCGCGATGGCCACGAGAGTCGTCGTGTTCGAGAGGCGCACATCGTCTGCGTCGGCGAACGCCCGGGCGGCGATCTCCGCCATGTCGAGCGCCGCATCCGGTTCGTCGGCCTGCATGTGCAGCGAGGCGCGGCTGATCGCGACATCTCCCCGCGACCAGGCCGGGAGGGACTCGGCGTTCGCGAGCTCGTCCTCGAGCGCCGCTGCGGCATCGGCGGTGTTCAGCCCGAAGGTCGCCAGACCCACGCGCTGCTCGAGATCGGCCTGTGCATCGAGGCCGGCGGCGCGCAAGGCATCGATCCGTGCCGGCAACAGGTCGGCGGCCTCGTCGGCGCGATCGAGCGCGATGAGGATGCCGAGGCGCATCGACATGAGCTGAGCGACCTTCGAGGGGTCCTCGACCGCCAGGGCATGCGGCAGAGCCTGCAGCGTCTCGTGCTCCGCCCCGAACTGGGCGAGATCCATGACCCGGTCGAACCAGGCGTCCGGATCGCCGGGCGTGGCCGAGTCCGGCGTGGTGGCGAAGGCGTCCGACCTGATCGGCACGTCGTAGTGCTCGTCTGCGAGAGCGCGCATGCGGGCGAGGCTGCGTGCGTGGCCCTCGGTGCCGTCGCGGCGATCGAACTGGGAGCCGATGCGCTCGGCAGCGCCCCATGCGGCGGCGGCGAGTTCGGCTGCGCCCCACGCCCCATCGTGCTCGCCGAAGAACGCGGTGAGCGAGGGGGAGTCGGCACCGCGCACCGGGGCGTCGCCGTGGCCTGCTGCGGTGACGCGGTCGAGGGCGAAGGCGAATGCGGCCAGCGCCGCGAAATGCGCGTCGACGTTGAGGCCGTCGTGCGCGAGCCACGCGATATGGCGCTCGACCTGGGCGAGCGCCCTGGCCTCGTTGCCGGTGAGGGCGGAGAACACGATGTTGTTCGCGACGATGCGCAGGTTGTCGGGGTTGTCCTTCGCCAGACGGTAGCTGCGCAGATGCGCGCTCTTCGCCTCGTCGAGGCGCCCGGCGCGCAGGTAGGGCACGAGCACGCGCGACAGCGCATGCTCCGGCTCCTCGCCGCATGAGAATCCGCCCTCGAGCATCTCCTCGACGAGCCGGATGGCCTCGGCGTCTCGATCGGTCTCTGCGAAGAACCCGGCGAACTGGCTGCGCCCGCACGCGTCGCAGTGGCTGTGGTCGTCGCGGGGCGTGGCTTCCAGCTGCACGCGCAGCGCTTCGGCGTCGTCGATGCGCCCGGCGTCCCAGGCGTCCTCGAATCGGGCCGTGAGCACCCCGCTCATGCCGAGCCCGGCAGTGCGGTAGTGCGTCTCCATGTCGTCGAGCACCGCCGCGATCTGCTCGACGGAGAAGGCGGGAGACGAACGCAGGGACGAGGCCATCCACTTGAACTGCCACATCAGATCGGCGCCGCCGTACTCGAGATCGGCGGGGAACCGCTGCGGGTCGGCGTCGTGCCTGGCGAGGCACCACGCGAAGGAGTTCAGCATCACGTCGGTCGCGCCGTTCATGTTCGCCGACGCGGTCTGCCGCATCCGCGCCTCGTACTCGAGCCGCTCGTCGCCGAGCTCGACAGCGAGTGCGACGGCATCCGCCACCAGCGCCTGCTCCGCAGGGCCCCACGGAGTGCGGTCGATCTCCTCGATGAGCTGCGTGAAGCGCTTCTTCGGACGTGTCATGGGGATCCTTCGGACGGAGCGGATGGCAGAGCTGTGGTCAGACGGCGTCATCGAAGGGGATCGAGTCCTCTTCGATGCCGGCCGACAGCGACACGAGGTCGGAGAGCGCCGTCGTCATGAGTGCACGATCGGCGTCGGAGAGCGGATGGTGACCGGCCAGCAGAGCCTGGATGTAGAGCAGCTGCACGGTGCGGGCGAACACCGCGTCGTCCTGCACGCGCACGAGCGCCCGCACGACGCGGTTCGACCAGTTCAGGCAGAGGCGCGCGCTCAGATCGTCGTCGCGGGAGGCCGCGACGGTCGAGTCGATGCGATCGAGCACGCCGCCCCACAGCGATCCGGTGATGCCTTTCGTGCGACCGCGGTCGATCCGGCGCAGCACCTCCGGATCGGCGACGTAGAGCGCTGCGAGCTCCGGCTGGTCGATCGAACGCACCGTGACGGAGCATCCGGATGCCGTCAGCACGCGGCCCGCTCGTTCCTCCAGCGCCATCGCGGCATCGCGGTCGTCGAGGGGCGGCGGGTCGAGGCGGTCGAGCTCACCCGCGACGTCGACGAGCTCGATCGTGACATGGGGGTAGAGGTCCGGCAGCATCCGCACGAGGTCTGCGTCGTACAGGTAGCCGCCGTTGACCAGGACCTCGGAGCCGGGCGAGATGCCGGCGACCTGGCGGAACTCGTCGACCGTCTGCGCGTAGCGCACGTGCGGGTACCGCTCGACGAGATCGCCGATGCGCATCGTGCCGTGCGTCGTCTCGAGGGTGAGCCACCGGGTGATGAACGTCGCCAGCTCGTCGTCGTGGCGCACGAGAGACTTCAGACCGACCTCGTGGATCGCCACGAACTGGGCCAGTCTGTGCGGCTCGCGCAGCCCCAGCTCGAGCACCCAGCGGCGGATGCCGGCGCCCAGCTGCTCGCGGACGCGCTCGAGCGCCGCGTCGTCGACGAGCGACTCGCGGCTCGCCGTCGGGGCGAGGCCGGTCGAATCGACGACCGCCCGCACGAAGAAGGCCCATTCGGGCAGCACGTCGTCGACCCGCTCGCCGAGCAGCATCCTGCCGAGGTACATGCGAGTCGCCTGACGGGCACCCGGTGGGGGAGCGTAGGGGAGCACGAAGGCGAGCCCTCGAGTGCCCGTGGCGGGTTCGCTGAGCTCGATCGCGTCGAGCGGAGTGGCACCCAGCAGGTCGCGTCCGTACTGCACTGCGCTGTCGATGTCGTCGACGGCGTCGAGGAAGGGCGCGCGTCTCGTGATGTCGATGTCGCCGTTCGAGGACTCGAGCGTCACCCGCACGGGCAGGAACTCGGCGAAGGCGGTGGCCAGTTCGCGCACGGCTGCGGGGCGCAGCAGCTCGTCGGCGTCGAATCGGGGCTTGAGGTGCACGCTCGTGCCGACGGGCAGGTCGTCGTCGATCTCCACGACGCGGAAGGTGCCGTCGGCGCTGCCCGTCCACTCGACGGCCGAACCGCCCCGTGCGCTGCGCGAGCGGATCACGATCGAATCGGCGACCATGAAGCAGCTGAGCAGGCCGATGCCGAACTGACCCAGGTAGTCGCTGCGAGGGAGATCGAAGATGTCGCGCTTCGAGCTGCGTCCGACCGTGGCGAGCAGATCGCCCACCTCGGCGGCGTTCAGGCCCACTCCGTCGTCTCGCAGCACGAACTCGCCGGAGTCGTCCGTCAGCGCGGTGATGCGGATGCTCCCGCCCCCGCCGTCGACCTCGCGTCGTGCCGTGATGGCGTCGCGGGCGTTCTGCAGCAGCTCGCGCAGATACACGCGCGGGCTCGAGTAGATGTGGCGGCTCAGGAGGTCGACGACACCGCGCAGGTCCACCTGGAACTGCTGCACGTCAGCGCTCACTGCGCCCCCTCCCGTTTCGTCCGCTCGCCGAGCCTAACAACAACGACGAGAGCGGGCCCGGTTCGGCACCGACCGGCGGATGCCGTATGCTTGACCAGCAGTTGTTGTCTGCATTCTTTCGCCGTGCCCGGTCCTTCCGGTCCGACAGCGGTGGCAGGATGGAGACGACACCCCGAGACCTCCCGGTCTCTAGGGCGGTAGCTCAATTGGCAGAGCAGCGGTCTCCAAAACCGCAGGTTGCAGGTTCGATTCCTGTCCGCCCTGCGCGTCAGCACACGCTGACACACGAAAGGTACATTCAGGATGGATCAGGACGAACCGCGCGGCGAGGTCGTCGCGGCCGGCGCCACCCGCGAGAAGAAGCGTGGCATCGCGGGCTTCTTCGCAGGGATCGCCCTGTTCTTCCGTCAGGTCATCGCAGAGCTGCGCAAGGTCGTCACGCCGACCCGCAAAGAGCTGGTCAAGTTCACCGCAGTGGTGCTCGTCTTCGTTCTCATCGTCATGGGCATCGTCTACGGACTGGACACCCTGTTCGCCTGGGTGACGCACATCGTCTTCGGGGTCCCGGGCGCCTGACGCCCTCGCGGCCCTGGCCGCAGTGATTGGAAAGAAACAACGTGTCTGAACGATATTCCGACGACGCCGACTGGGCGACGGCTGCCGAGCAGTCCAGCGAAGAGGACGAGGCCCAGGAGGGCAACGTGCTCGCTGCGGAGGAGCAGTCGGTCACCTCGGCCGAACATGTCGCCCTCCACATCGAGGACGTCGACGGAGACGACGACGTCGACGTGCAGGACGACGACACCGACATCGACATCAACGACCCGGAGGCGGACGCTATCGTGAACGACGCTCTCAACCTGGACGAAGCGGCTGAGTCTGAGGCTGCCGCCGAGGTCCTCAACGACTCTGTGGCGGAAGAGACCGCCGAGCTCGAGGCTGCTGAGGCCGATGAGGTCACCCCGTACGACGGACCCGACGTCAACGGCGACGATGACATCGCGGCCGTTGGCGACGACGCCGAGTCCGACGAGGACGACGCCGAGGAAGACCCGTACGAGGCCTTCCGCATGGACCTCCGGATGCTTCCGGGTAAGTGGTACGTCATCCACTCGTACGCCGGATTCGAGCGCAAGGTCAAGGCCAACATCGAGCAGCGCAAGTCGACGCTCGAGGTCGAGGACGAGATCTACCAGATCGAGGTCCCGATGGAAGACGTGGTCGAGATCAAGAACGGCCAGCGCAAGATGGTCACCCGCGTGCGCATCCCGGGCTACGTGCTCGTGCGCATGGAGCTCACGGAAGACACCTGGTCGGTCGTGCGCCACACTCCCGGCGTCACCGGCTTCGTGGGCAACGCCCACAACCCGACCCCGCTGCGCTTCGAAGAGGCCTTCAACATGCTGAAGTCGCTCGTCGAGGTCAAGGACGTCCCGACGGCCAAGAACATCGCGTCGAAGGGCGGCCTCGCGGTCGCTCGTCCGCTTCCCGCCGAGGTCGACTTCGAGGTCGGCGAGACCATCACGATCAAGGAGGGCTCGTTCGCGGGTCTTCCCGGTTCGATCAGCGAGATCAAGCCCGAGAGCGGCAAGCTCACCGTGCTCGTGTCGCTCTTCGAGCGCGAGACCCCGGTCGAGCTGTCGTTCGACCAGGTCACGAAGATGATCTGACATACGCCTCAGAGAACGGCCGTCCCATTCCGGGGCGGCCGTTCCTGCGTAGGAGGCATGCCTCCGGATCAGGTAGACTTGTGTGGTTTGCGTGCCGCTTCGGCGTGCGCGCGGACGACCGCAGCCCGGAGATGCCGGGTTCGCGGGAGAGCGGATGCACCCGCATCCGTTCGATGAAAGGAAGAGGATATGGCACCGAAGAAGAAGGTGACCGGCCTGATCAAGCTTCAGATCAACGCCGGTGCAGCCAACCCGGCGCCGCCGATCGGCCCCGCGCTCGGTCAGCATGGCGTCAACATCATGGAGTTCTGCAAGGCGTACAACGCCGCGACCGAGTCGCAGCGCGGCAACGTCATCCCCGTCGAGATCACCGTCTACGAGGACCGCAGCTTCACGTTCATCCTGAAGACCCCGCCGGCCGCGGAGCTCATCAAGAAGGCCGCTGGCGTGGCCAAGGGCTCGTCGACGCCTCACACGGTCAAGGTCGCGAAGATCACCAAGGACCAGGTCCGTCAGATCGCCGAGACCAAGCAGGCCGACCTGAACGCTAACGACATCGAGGCTGCCTCGAAGATCATCGCCGGCACCGCCCGTTCCATGGGCATCACGGTCGAGGGCTGAGGAGAATAATCATGGCTACGAAGTCCAAGGCTTACAAGGCTGCCGCCGAGAAGATCGAGGCAGACCGTTTCTACACTCCCAGCGAGGCAGTCGCCCTCGCGAAGGAGACCGGCTCGTCGAAGTTCGACTCGACCGTCGAGGTCGCGCTCAAGCTCGCAGTCGACCCCCGCAAGGCAGACCAGATGGTGCGCGGCACCGTCATCCTGCCCCACGGCACCGGCAAGACCGCCCGCGTCATCGTCTTCGCCACCGGCCCCGCGGCCGAGGCAGCGATCGCCGCAGGTGCAGATGAGGTCGGCGGCGCCGAGCTCATCGAGAAGGTCGCCGCAGGCTGGACCGCGTTCGACGCGGCCGTCTCGACCCCGGAGCTCATGGGCCAGGTCGGTCGTCTCGGAAAGGTCCTGGGTCCGCGTGGACTCATGCCGAACCCGAAGACCGGCACGGTGACCCCCAACACGGCCAAGGCCGTCGAGGAGATCAAGGGCGGAAAGATCGAGTTCCGCGTCGACAAGCACGCCAACGTGCACTTCGTCGTGGGCAAGTCGTCGTTCTCGGCTGAGCAGCTCGACGAGAACATCGGCGCAGCGCTCGAGGAGATCGTCCGCCTCAAGCCGTCGAGCTCGAAGGGCCGTTACATCCAGAAGGGTGCGGTGTCGACCACGTTCGGCCCCGGCATCCCGCTGGACGTCAACGCCATCTGAGTGTGATTCCGGAAAGGCCCCCGCATTCTGCGGGGGCCTTTCTGCATCCAGAACGACATCGAGCGTCATCGGATGTTGGGATGCGGGTCGGATGCCGCGTACTGTGAATGAGTTCCGCGCCACAGCAATCGCGCCTCATCGCACCCCAGGAGGGTCACATGTCCCGTCGCCTCATCGCCGTCACCGCACTGGTCGTCACCGCAGCAGCACTCACCGCCTGCAGTGGAAGCACGACCCCCGCTGAGAGCAGCTCGAACGAGGCCGGCTCGGACTTCAGTCTCGTCAACGACGGGGTGCTCACGGTCGCCACCGAAGGGACCTACCGTCCGTTCAGCTTCCACGGCGACGGCGGCACGGGTGACCTCACCGGCTTCGACGTCGAGATCATCCAGGCTGTCGCCGACAAGCTCGACCTCGAGGTCGAGTTCCAGGAGACCCAGTGGGACGCGATCTTCGCGGGCCTCGACGCCGGACGCTTCGACCTCATCGCGAACCAGGTCAGCATCAACGAGGAGCGGCAGGAGAAGTACCTGTTCAGCACTCCGTACACCGTCTCGCCAGGAGTCATCGTGGTCGCCGAGGACGACGACTCGATCTCGTCGTTCGACGACCTCGAAGGCAAGACCACCGCGCAGTCCCTCACCAGCAACTGGTATGAGCTGGCCACCGAGTCCGGTGCCACGGTCGAGGGCGTCGAGGGCTGGGCGCAGGCCGTCGAGCTGCTCCGCCAGGGCCGTGTCGACGCCACCATCAACGACAAGCTGACCTTCCTCGACTACGAGACCACCAACAGCCCGTCCGGTCTGAAGATCGCCGCCGAGACCGAGGAGGCGGGCGAGCAGGCGTTCGTGTTCACCAAGGACAAGACCGACCTCGTCGAGGCCGTCGACGGCGCGCTCGAAGAGCTGCGGGCAGACGGCACCCTGGCCGAGATCAGCGACAAGTACTTCGGCGAAGACGTGACGCAGTAGCCGATGGAGAATCCCTGGCAGCTGTTCTTCGATTCACTCGGGCCGATAGCCCTGGCGGGAGTGACGGTGACGGTGCCGCTCGCGCTCGTGTCGTTCGCGCTGGGGCTCGTGCTCGCGATCGGCGTCGCCCTGATGAGGATCTCGGTCAATCCGCTGCTGTCGGGGATCGCCAGGTTCTACATCTCGGTGATCCGAGGCACGCCGATGATCGTCCAGTTGTTCGTGATCTTCTACGGGCTCGGGTCGATCGGACTCAAGATCGACCCGTGGCCCAGTGCGATCATCGCGCTGTCGCTCAACGTCGGCGGCTACGGGGCAGAGGTCGTGCGCGCCGCCATCCTGTCCGTCCCGAAGGGGCAGTGGGAGGCGGCGTACACGGTCGGCATGAATCGCACGCGCACGCTCACCCGCGTCATCCTTCCGCAGGCCGCACGGGTCTCGGTGCCGCCCCTGTCGAACACGTTCATCTCGCTCGTCAAGGACACCTCGCTCGCCTCGCTGATCCTTGTGACCGAGCTCTTCAAGGTCGCGCAGCAGATCGCATCGGCGACTCTGGAGTTCATGGTGCTGTATCTCGCGGCCGCCCTGGTCTACTGGGTGCTGTGCCTCGTGCTGTCGTTCGGTCAGAGCGCACTCGAGAGGAGACTGGATCGCAATGTCGCTCGCTGATGCTGCACGCACGCCCCACACGTCCACCGCAGACGCTCTTCTCACGGTGCGCGGCCTGCACAAACGCTTCGGCGACAACGAGGTGCTCCGCGGCATCGATCTGACGCTGCACCGCGGCGAGGTCGTCGTGCTGATCGGCCCGAGCGGGTCGGGCAAGACGACCGTCCTGCGCGCACTCAACGGCCTCGAGACGCCCGATGCAGGCACGATCGTCGTCGCAGGCGGGCCCGACATCGACTTCGCCCCTGAGACGCCGGTGTCGAAGCGCACGCGGGCACAGAAGCGACTCGCGCTGCGTGATCGTTCGGCGATGGTCTTCCAGCACCACAACCTCTTCCCGCACCTCTCGGTGCTCGAGAACGTGATCGAGGGGCCGTGGCGCGTGCAGGGGCGCCCCAAGGCCGAGGTCGTCGCAGAAGCAAAGGTGCTCCTCGCCAGGGTCGGGCTCGCCGATAAGGCGGACGCCCGCCCGCACGAGCTCTCCGGTGGGCAGCAGCAGCGTGTCGGCATCGTTCGCGCTCTCGCGCTGCGCCCCGACCTCCTGCTCTTCGACGAGCCGACCAGCGCGCTCGATCCCGAACTCGTGGGGGAGGTGCTGCTGGTGATCAAAGAGCTCGCCGATGAGGGGTGGAGCATGGTGGTCGTCACGCACGAGCTGAGCTTCGCGCGCGAGGCGGCTGACCATGTCCTGTTCATGGATGCGGGCGTCGTCGTCGAAGAGGGCGCCCCGGCCGACATCTTCGGCGCCCCGCAGCACGAGCGCACGAAGAGATTCCTCACCCGCATCATGAGGCCCCTCGACGGCGAGTGACCGCGGACCGCGCCGAGACGCGGGGGTGGATGGCCTCGAGGCGTCTCAGGCGCCGAGCACCGGCAGCACCAGGCTGACAGCCAGCGTGATCATGACGATCGCGATGAGGGCATCGAGGATGCGCCATGAGCGTTCAGTGCGGAGCCAGCGACCGAGGTAGCGGGCGCCGAAGCCCAGCGCGGTGAACCACAGGATGCTGGCCATGATCGCTCCGGCCGCGAACAGCCAGCGATCCTCGCCGTGGGTGGCCGCGATCGATCCGAGCATCAGCACGGTGTCGAGATAGACATGGGGATTCAGCCAGGTCAGCGCCAGCGCCGTCGCGACCACCGGAGCGAGCGCAGTGCGAGTCGCGGTCGCCGTGGCAGGGCCGCTCGATCGGCGAGTCGCTCTTTCACCGTCTGCCGGGTCGACCCGCAGCTGCTCGCCGCCCCGCCACGCTCGACGAGCCGCGAGGATTCCGTAGACCAGCAGGAACAGGGCACCCGCCCAGCGAGCGACGACGATGAGCCAGGGAGCCGCTGAGATGACGAATCCGAGTCCGGCGACGCCCGCGACGATCAGCAGGGCGTCCGAGACGGCGCAGATGATGACGACGGGCAGCACGTGTTCACGGCGAATGCCCTGACGAAGGACGAAGACGTTCTGAGCGCCGATGGCGACGATCAGGGACAGGCCGAGGCCGAGGCCGGAGAACACGGGGAGCATGATCCCACGCTAGGTCCGAGTAGACATCAACACCAGTTCGTATTCCTTGACTACCATTAGCATCGCTAATGTGAAGATCGACCCCGAACTCGCCGTCACACTTGCCGCGGTCGCTGACGAAGGAACCTTCGACGCGGCATCCCGAGCGCTGGGGGTGACCCCCTCTGCGGTGAGCCAGCGGCTGAAGAGCCTCGAAGAGCAGCTCGGACGCGTGCTCGTGGTGCGCGCCAAGCCGGCGCGCCTCACAGAGGCAGGTGAGTCGGTCGTTCGACTGGCGCGGCAGATCGCCCTGCTCGAACACGACGCCCTCACCGCGCTCGGTCTCGACGACGTGAACGCGCCGCGCACCCGCATCCCTCTCGCCGTCAATGCGGACTCGATGGCGACGTGGTTCCTCAGCCCGCTGGCGAGACTCTCTGCGACGCACGAGCTCGATTTCGACCTGCATCGCGACGACCAGAACTTCACGGCCCGTCTGCTCGAGTCGGGCACCGTCATGGGGGCGGTCACCAGTGAGGCGGAACCCGTGGCCGGATGCTCCGTCTCGCCGCTCGGCGTGCTGGAGTACCACGCGATGGCCGCGCCCGCGTTCGCCCGGCGCTGGTTCGGCGACGGCGTCACGGCCGACGCTCTCGCCGCCGCGCCCTTCGTCGACTTCGATCGACGCGACACGCTTCAGCATGAGTGGCTGAGCGCCATGGGCGTCGCGCAGCACGGGGTCCCCAGGCACTACGTGCCGGCGTCGCATGATTACGCGCTCGCCGTCCGGCTGGGACTCGGCTGGGGAATGGTGCCGCTGCTGCAGGGCGATCACGAGCTGGTGCGGCTCGGAGGACCACCGCTGCGCGTCAGCCTCTACTGGCAGCAGTGGAATCTGCGGTCTCGGCTGCTCGACACCATCGCCGCCGAGGTCGCGGACGAGGCTCGGCGGGTGCTGTCGCGCTGACGGCAGGACCCGTCGAGGTGAGTTCGAGCTCGTCAACCAGCCGATCGGTTCTCGATCGTCACAGACATTCAGTCATGAAATACCGATGTGGACGCCTGATCGTGATCACGGACCCCTTGAAATAAGACATTCCTTGGACAAAGCTGACGGGAACGACATGAACACTCGGATGCGGGCCGCAGAAGGGCGGCCATCCCCAGCATCTGCGGTTCATGAATTCCGGAGGGGGAATGTCATGGCTGAAAGAGACACACAACGCAAGGTTCTGGCAGTTCTGGCCGGTGGGCTGGTGCTCGGCGTAGGGATCGGGGTGACGCTCGCGGCCTGGAACGATTCGGAGTTCGCGACCGGCACGTTCACCGCAGGCTCGTTCAACCTCGAGGGCTCGACGACGAGTGCCACGACCGGATATGCCAACCACAACGTCGACCTGGGGCAGACGGCCGCAGCGCTCGTCTTCGAGCTGCCGACTGTCGCATCGTCGATGTCGCCGGGCGACGTCGTCTACGCGCCGTTCTGGGTGCGGCTCGACAGCACCACCACGAACAGCGCCACGCTCGTCCCGTCGGGGATCACCGCGGGAACGGGCGGAAACGAGGCGAACCTGTCGTACACGGTCACAGCGATCGACGCGGGTGATGCGTGTGATGCCACCGCCGCAGGGACGGTCGTCGCATCGGGAACGACACTCAGCGCTCAGACCGGAGCCACCTCGGTTCCGCTGACCGAGGGCACCCCGGCAGGGACCGCGGGAACGCCCGTTCAGCTGTGCTTCGCGGTGACAGCCGGTGCCGGTCTCACGCAGGGTGCGACCGCGACCGCGACATGGGAGTTCACGGCCACCTCGACTGCGGACTGACCATGGCTGTCACCCGCAGAGGCATGCGGGAGGCGAAGCGGCTGCTCTCCCGTCGGATTCGAGCCGTTCTCGCGGGCGGCCTGGTGTTCGGCGTCGGCGCGACCATGACCCTCGCCGCCTGGAACGATTCCGAGCACGGCAACGCGACATTCACCGCGGGGCGGTTCGACATCGTGGGTGCGACCGACGGCACGACGTTCTCGAGCCACCCCGTCGGCACTCCGGCAGCGCTGTCGTTCAGCGCACCGTTCTCGGCCATGGCTCCGGGAAACACCGTGTACTCGCTGTTCAGCGTGCGCACCGCCAACCCATCCGTCGCGGGCACGCTGCAGCTGAGCGTGACCTCGACGGCGGGAACCGGTCTCGGCACCTACCTGCGTTACGGCGTGCGGGCGATCGCCGGGACGACGTGCAACGGCACGACCTATACGGCCGGCACCGCGGTCGTTCCCGACAACTCGCTGATGTCGGTCGGCGGCACCGGAACCCAGGCGGTCGCGGCGAACGGCGGGACGACGGTGAACTACTGCTTCGCGGTGACGTTGCCCGCTGCGACCGACAACGGAGCCCAGGGGCTGACGGCGATCCAGACATGGCAGGTCGTCGGCACCTCCAGCTGATGCGCGGGCAGAGCTACGGATGACGTCTGAGGAGGAACGATGAGCGCACCCACGAGGCGGAGCCTGCGTGAGCAGACGGCGACCGTCGACGCGTCGCCCTCCGCGCCCGCAGCGTCGGCATCCGTTCCGAGGCGTTCGACCCGTCGAGGTCTCGGGCGCGTGCTCGCCGACGCCCTTCTCTGGCTCTCGGCGATCGCCGGCGTCGCCTGCATGGTGCTGGTCGTCGTGGCCCTCACGGCGAACATCACCCTCATCATGTTCCGCACCGGATCCATGGCGCCGACGATTCCGGCAGGCTCCGTCGCGGTCGTCCAGAGCGTCGCCGCCTCGCAGGTGCAGGTCGGCGACGTCGTCACCGTCGATAGGGCGGGCGACCTGCCTGTCACTCACCGGATCACGTCGATCACTCCAGGGTCGAACGAGGATGAGCGTGTGATCACGATGCGAGGAGACGCGAACGCAGCCGACGATCCTTACCCGTACACCGTGCAGACGGTGCGAGTCGTGCTGTTCTCGGTTCCGGGAATCGCCACCGTGATCGTCGCGATGGGCAACCCCTACGTGCTCGGCGGCCTCACCCTCGGCGCGACGGCCCTGGTCGTCTGGGCGTTCTGGCCGCGCTCGTCGAAGGATCGTCGCGTGCGGACCCACACGGCGGGGGCCGGCCGATGAACCGGCGGGCCGCATGCGCGACGAGCGCCTCGGCGGTCGTTCTCGGCGCGCTTCTCGCGGCGGGCCCTGCGTGGGCGGCGCCGTCCACGCAGGTGGTGCAGGGAGATGTTCTGCGGCTGGTCTCGGTCGCCGACTGGGACGCTGCTTCGAGCCTGTTGCCAGGACAGCCTGTGCACTGGGACGTGACAGTGAGTGCGGAGGCGCCCGACCCGGGAGTCGTGGCGGTGGGCGTGAGCGCGTCGGGAGATGCGTCGCTCATCGTGGATGCCTACCGGTGCGAGCTGGTGTGGGACGAGACCGGCTGCGCCGGCGGCGTGGAAGAGCTGACAACCGGCTGGCCGATTCCCCGAGACGGCGCGGAGGTGGACCTCCTCGAGATGCCGGACACGGAGGTCGCGCACCTGAGGCTCGTCATCTCTCTAGCCGGCGACGACGCCGGAAGCACGCAGGTGCGGGTGCATGCGCGCGGCGCCGGGGAGTCGGCCGTGATCGGCCCGGACGGGGGACTCGCGACGACCGGCCTCTCACCGCTCGCGCCCTGGACGATCGGCGCGGCCATCGCCGTGGGCGCCGTCGGAACGTTGCTGTTCGTGGCGGGCCGCCGCCGTGTCCTCGTCGAGAGCGAGGACGGGTCATGACCGGCCGACGTGGGCGGCGCGTCCTCGCCGGCGTCGCGGGGGCAGCTCTTCTGCTGGGCATCGGCATGGCACCGTCGGCTCAGATGACCGAGGCGGCTTTCACCGACAGCGACCACGCCCGGACGACCATCACCGCGCTGCGTCTCGCTCCACCTCAGATCACCGGCTTCTCCTCGTGCATCCGGCCGCCCGTGCTGGGCGGTTCGTTCATGAAGATCGTCTTCCAGTGGCCGAACGCTGCGGCACCGTACTCGACCATGACATCGGCGAACGTGCAGTGGCGCGTCGGCACGACGGTGATCGCCCCCGTGGTCACGGGGCCGAATGCCCAGGGCAGGTACACGGCGGACATCACGACAGGATTGCTCTCGGGGCTGCTCGGGTCGTTGCTGGGCGCGGACGTCATCCTCGAGATGCGGACGACGTATTCGGGGTGGACCTCTCCCGGAGTCACCACAGCCACCTACAACGCTCCGCTGATCGCGGGCGCGCCGACCTGCACTCCCGCCAACGGCGTCTAGTCGGCGAGAGCGAGCGCGCGGAAGGCGTCGCGCTCGCGAAGGTGCTCGCGGCGACTGGCGGCGGCCGCTGCCGCAGCATCCGCTATCCGGGTCGGCACCTGCATGCCGGTGGTTCGTCGGTACAGCTCGTCGATGAGGTCGGTGGCGAGGCCGACGAGCTTCGCGATCTCGCGGTCGTCGCGATCGATCCAGACGCAGCGGGGCTCATCGTGGATCGGAGCGAAGTCGACGTGCTCCTCCCAGACGAACAGAGTGCGCTCGGCGCCGAGCACGTGCTGCTGCCACCAGATCTGGCGGAGGTAGGTGCGGGGGATGCCGCGGAACGCCTTGTTCGTGGTCTTGATCTCGGCGAGCTTGACGCGGCCGTCCGCGTCGACGGCGATGCCGTCGGGGGTCGCCAGGTGCCGGTGCTCGACCTCGGCGCGGAACAGGGCGGACGACGGCAGGATGCCGTGGGTCGCCGCCACCCAGGCGGCGATCTCGGGCTCGCGGCGTCTCCCGTGATCGGTATAGGCGTTGCCTCCGAAGCGGGGCCCACCGCCGAGCTTCGAGTCGGCCGCGCGCGCGATCGACCTCTCGCTCGTGAGTCCGGCGACGTCCGTGGCGGTGATCCCGCGCGATCGTGCCCTCATCCAGGCCACGCGGTCGCGGGAGTCCGCGACGATGCGAGCTTGGAGTTCGGGGGTCACCTATCGAGGGTAACCCCGGTCGCCGACTCTCCCTCCCGCACACGCCGCTCCGTGGCATCCCCCGGGCGCTCGCCGCGTCGGAAAAGGGGTCAGCCGAGCGCAGGCCACCCCTCAGGGCCGGAGGATCCGGCGACGTAGTCGTCGAGCGGCACATCGCCCTGCCGCCACGCCTCGAGGATCGGAGCCACGATGCGCCAGGACTGTTCGGCGGCGTCGCCGCGCACTGCCAGCATCGGGTCGCCGTCCAAGACGCCGGACAGGACCTCGGCATACGCCTTGAGTGCACCCTCTCCGAGCTCGGCCGACAACGTGGCCCGCTCCAGCTCGAACGGGTCCTCGGACGCATTGAGGTTCAGCTCGAGGGACATCCGGTCCGGTCCCAGCGAGAACCGCAGCACCGCGCCGTCCGACGTGCCCGTGAGTCCCCGTGGCAGGTGGCGGACCGGACGGAAGCGCACGACGATCTCCCTTGCAGGCGTGCCGAGGGCTTTGCCGGAGCGGAGCCGGAACGGGATCCCCGCCCATCGGGCGTTCCGCACCTCGAACGTCGCCTCGGCGAGCGTCTCGGTCTGGCGGTCGGGGTCGACCCCCGGCTCGTCGACGTACGACGGCTTCGCCGCGCCGTCGATCTCTCCTGCGGTGTATCGGGCTCGACGCGACGACCCCGCGGGGTCGTCGCCCCACACCGCGGTCGCACGGAGCACCGCAGAGGTCGCGGCCCGGAAGTCGATCTCATCGAGAGTCGCCGGCTCCTCCATCGCGAGCACGGCGAGCACCTGCAGCAGGTGGCTCTGGATCATGTCGACCAGTGCGCCCGCTTTGTCGTAGTAGCCCGCGCGTCCCTCCAGCGCCAGTGACTCGTCGTAGACGATGTCGACCGACTCGATGCTCTCGGCAGACCAGAGCGGCTCGAGGATGCGGTTCGCGAACCGCGCCCCGAGGAGGTTGAGCGTGGTCGAGCGGCCGAGGAAGTGGTCCACCCGAAACACCTGGCTCTCGGGCACGAGATCGGTCAACGTCCGGTTCAGCTCTTCGGCACTCGCCTCGTCCGTGCCGAAGGGCTTCTCCATGACGAGCATCGCGCCCGCCGGCAGCATGTCGGGGGTGAGAGTCGCGACAGATGCCGCGGCCACGGCGGGCGGCACGGCGAAGTAGAGCGCGACCTGCCCGGTGCAGTCCTTCAACAGTGCGCGGAGGTCGTCCGGATGTGTGATGTCGGTCCGCGTGTACGTCACGTCCACGCGGGACGCGGCATCCTCGGCATCCATCGACGCGAACGACGCGCGGACGACGGACTCGAGATCCGCGTCGGTCCACTCCTCGCGGTCGGCGCCGACGATGCGCACCGCGCGGGAGGGCTCCCGCGTCAGCAGCTGTCCCAGCGCGGGGAGGAGGAGCCGGGCGGTGAGGTCGCCACCGGCCCCGAGGATCACCAGCGTCGTCGCATCGGTCATGGTCTCACCGTATCCCGTCCACTCGACGGACGGTCGTGCCAGAATCGGTCGATGCCCGCTCCCATCGAGGACTACGCCCTGCTCAGCGACTGCCGCACCGGCGCGCTCGTCTCGAAGGAGGCCAGCATCGACTGGCTCTGCCTTCCTCGCTTCGACGCGCCGTCGTTGTTCGGAGCCCTGCTCGGAGAGGCGAGCAACGGATGCTGGAGCCTGCGACCGCTCGACGCCGCCGCGACCTCGCAGCGCCACTACGTGTCGGACACGTTCATCCTGGTCACCCGATGGGAGACGGCCGGCGGCACCGCAGAGGTGCAGGAGTTCATGCCGCTGCACTCCTCGCGCAGCGATGTCGTTCGCAGGGTCGTCGGGATCGCGGGCCACGTCGAATTCGTCACCGAGCTGCGCCTGCACTTCGACTACTCCCGGAGGCTCCCGTGGGTGCGGCAGGTGGGCACGAGTGAGGAGCCGGCGCTGCGCGCGACGGCCGGACCCGAAGCCGTGACCGTGCGCGGCGTGCGGCTCGTCGCGGAGGACCACCGGCACCGTGCGACGTTCACGGTCGCCGCGGAGGAGGTCCGTGACCTGACGCTCAGCTGGTTCCCCTCGCACGAGCACGCGCCGGCGGCACTCGACGTCGACGACGCGATCGCCGCCACGCGATCCTGGTGGCAGGGGTGGGCGAGCGGGATCCAGCACGACGGCGCGTACCGCGGCGAGGTCGTGCGGTCTCTGCTGGTGCTGAGGGCACTCACGAACAAGGACACCGGTGGCATCGTGGCTGCGGCCACGACATCGCTTCCCGAAGACTTCGGCGGCTCGCGCAACTGGGACTACCGCTTCGTCTGGTTGCGGGACGCCGCCCTGACGCTCGAAGCCCTCATCGCTCACGGGTTCCTCACCGAGGCGCACCATTGGCGGCGATGGCTGCTCCGAGCCGTGGCCGGTGAGCCGAACGAGGTGCAGATCATGTACGGGATCGCGGGAGAGCGCGACCTCATCGAACGAGAGCTCACGAGTCTGCCCGGCTACGGAGGCGCGGCCCCGGTGCGGATCGGCAACGGGGCGGTCGACCAGCACCAGGGCGATGTGATCGGCGAGGTGCTCGTCGCCCTGGAGGCGGCCCGGATCGCCGGCCTCGAGGAAGGGGACTTCTCGTGGCCCCTCCAGCGGGCGCTCATCGAGCAGGTGATCGCCTCGATCCAGCGTCCCGACAACGGCATCTGGGAGATCCGGGGCGAGCCGCAGTGGTTCACGCATTCGAGGGTCATGATGTGGGCTGCGCTCGACCGCGGCGTCCGGGCCGTGAACGAGCATGGCCTCCCGGGCGACGCCGATCGGTGGGCGGGGGTCCGTGACGGGCTGCGGCGCGAGATCGACGAGCACGGAGTCGACGCGGACCACGGGTACTTCGTTCAGCACTACGGCTCGATCGAGGTGGATGCGTCGCTGCTCGTGCTGCCTCAGGTGGGGTTCTGCGACCCTGACGATCCGCGGATGCTGCGCACGGTGGAGCAGATCGAGCGCACCCTGCTCACCGACGGATTCCTCCGCCGCTACCGCACGGAGTCGGGTGTGGACGGGCTCGACGGCGATGAGCATCCCTTCATCGCGTGCAGCTTCTGGCTGGTCGAGCAGTATGCGACGAGTGGCCGTGTCGACGAGGCGCGCGATCTGATGGAGCGGTTGATGGGGATGACGAACGACCTCGGACTGCTGTCGGAGGAGTACGACGTCGCGAACGCGCGGCAGGCCGGCAACACCCCGCAGGCGCTCTCGCACCTGAGTCTCATCCGCGCCGCCGACGCGCTCGCGGGCCACGGAGGTCGCGCCGCGCACCGTCGGTGATCCCGACCGATTTGGGGCCGGGGATGCCGTGGGGTACAGTTGTCGTAACCGAAGACCGCTGGTCATCGTCGTGTGCGCTAGCGCATGAGGATCGAAGCTCTGCTCAGCAGGGGCCCGCGCAGGACACGAACTTCCCAAAGCTCCGTGCGCTTGCGCCGGAGCTTTTCTGTTGCCAGCGGTCGGAACCGGCGCCTCACCTCCGTGGGGCGCCTCGTACACACCAAGGAGTGACCATGGCGCAGAAGGACGCATCGGTTGCCGAGCTCACGAAGTCATTCGAGAACTCGACTGCCGTTCTGCTGACCGAGTACCGCGGTCTGACGGTTGCCCAGCTCAAGGAGCTGCGCAACAGCATCCGTCAGGACGCTGAGTACGCCGTGGTGAAGAACACGCTGACCAAGATCGCCGCCAACAAGGCTGGCATCACCGCGCTGGACGACGACCTCAAGGGTCCGTCGGCCGTCGCGTTCGTGCACGGTGACTTCGTCGCCACTGCCAAGGCTCTTCGTGACTTCGCCAAGGCCAACCCGCTTCTCGTGATCAAGTCGGGCATCTTCGAGGGCAACGCCCTCACCGCCGACGAGGTCAACAAGTACGCCGCGCTCGAGAGCCGTGAGGTTCTGCTGGCGAAGGCTGCGGGCATGATGAAGGCCACGATGGGCAAGGCTGCCGCCACCATCGATGCTCTTCGCGAAAAGCTGGAGACCGCTGAGGCCGCGTGAGCGACCTGCGATCTCGTTCAACAAACCCATCTATCTAGGAGATACATCATGGCTAAGCTCACCACTGAGGAGCTGCTCGAGCAGTTCGCAGGCCTGACCCTCGTCGAGCTCAACGACTTCGTCAAGGCGTTCGAGGAGAAGTTCGAGGTCACCGCTGCTGCCCCCGTCGCCGTTGCAGGCGCAGGCGGCGGCGCTGCTGAAGAGGTCGAGGAGAAGGACTCCTTCGACGTCATCCTCGAGGCTGCCGGCGACAAGAAGATCCAGGTCATCAAGACCGTCCGCGAGCTCACCTCGCTCGGCCTCGGCGAGGCCAAGGCTGTCGTCGACGGTGCTCCCAAGGCCGTGCTCGAGGGCGCGAACAAGGAAGCCGCCGAGAAGGCAAAGGCTGCTCTCGAAGAGGCAGGCGCCACGGTTACCCTCAAGTAATCCGTTCCAGGTCGCGGCGCGTGCGCCTCGCCCTGGATGCGTCTGAACGCTTCACGAAAGCCCCGGGTCCGCCCGGGGCTTTCGTGCGTCCGGGGCCGGTGAGAGGCCTCGCGAGCGAGGTCGCGGGTCAGCGTCGACCCGCGGTGGAACTGCGAACGACCAGGGCGGATGCCGTCACAGTGCGCTCTCGTGGCGAGTCCGGCTGGTCTATCTGCTGCTGCAGCAGCCGCACCGCCTCGTGCCCCTGCTCCCGTGGCGACTGCTTGATGGTGGTGAGCGCGAACATCTCGGCGTGCTCGTGGTCATCGACCCCGACGATGCTGAGTTCCGTGGGGACGGCGATCCCCAGGCGCCGGGCCGCGATCATCGCTCCGATCGCCGCCTCATCGCACACGCCGACGATCGCGGTGGGTCGCCCTCGGCGATCACCGAGCAGCTCGACGGCGGCGGCGTAGCCGCCGGGCATCGTCGGGCGCGCATCCGCGATCCTGGCGATCGCTTCGAGGCCCGCTGCAGCGAGTGCCTCGAGGTATCCCTCGACACGCTGGGCGTCGCCGAAGCTGAGGTCGTCCGGATCCGTGGAACCACCGACGAATGCGATGTCCGTGTGGCCGAGTTCGATGAGGTGCTCGGTGGCGATGCGAGCGGCGGCGACGTCATCGATGGACACCGCGCTCGACCCTTCGCTGTAGGGGCCGACACTGACGAGCGGCCGCTCTGAGCGATGCAGCCGCTCGAGCTCCTGCGCGCTGGGTTGGATGCCGACGGCGATGATCCCGTCGAACCGCCGGCCGGGCAGCACCGTGTCGAAGAGGCGCTCGCGGGTCTCGCTGCCTTCGCGGATGCCGTAGAGGGCGAGCTCGTAGTCGAGAGCGAACAGCGACTCCTGGATCCCGGCCAGCAGCTCGGAGAAGTACCAGCGGTCGACAGGCGGCATGATGACGCCGACGGTCTGCGTCCGCCCCGTGGCGAGGCTGGTCGCGGAGGAGTGGGCGACGTAGGCGAGTTCATCGGCGGCATCGGCGACCCTCTGACGGGTGCCGTCGGAGACGTATCCGCGTCCGCTGAGCGCTCGGCTCGCCGTCGCCTTCGACACGCCTGCGCGCGCCGCGACGTCCGCGATCGTGCTCATCGGTCCTCCTCGACCATGCCTTTCGACGCGAGTCCGCGCCTCCACGCCGATGAAAGCGTAACCGTTCAGCGGCGGGAAAGGAACCGGTTCCATACGAATCGCTCGGGAGCGCTCCCACGTCCGAGCATCGGACATCGCGAAAGGTTGCGAGCTTGTGATCCTGGCTTATTGTGTCGCGGCGTGAGACCCCGGTAGGTTGTCCTGGAATCGGTTCCCGATTCTGCGCCGAGGGGCGGCGCAGAATGACGTGGGAGCCGTGAAACTCGAAGAGGAGAATTCACATGGGTCTGTCACAGCGTTCCCGGCGTTACGCGCCAATCGCACTGCTGGGAGTCGCGGGCATCGCGCTCGCCGGCTGTGGTGCTCCCGGCGGCACGGACGGCGGGGGAGAAGGCGGTGGTGGCGGCGATAACTCCGTCACGATCTACGGCACGATCGTCGAGGGAGAAGCGGAACTCCTCGCGGAGTCCTGGGCGGACTTCGAAGAAGAGAACGACATCGAGATCAAGTACGAGGGCAGCCAGGACTTCGAGACTCAGCTCGGAACGCGCGCACAGGGCGGCAACCCGCCCGACATCGCGATCTTCCCGCAGCCCGGACTCTTCGCGGACTACGCCGCCCGCGACTTCCTGAAGCCAGCACCCGAAGCGGTCGAGGCGAACGCGAAGGAGTACTGGACGCAGGGGTGGGTCGACTTCGGCACCTACGAGGACGAGTTCTACGGCGCACCGCTCATGGCGAGCGTCAAGGGCTGGGTCTGGTACTCGCCCAAGAAGTTCGCCGAATGGGGTGTCGAGGAGCCGACGAGTTGGGAAGAGCTGCTCACGCTCACTCAGAAGATCCAGGAGACGAGTGGCAAGGCTCCGTGGTGCGCCGGCTTCGAGTCGGGCGTCGCGACGGGTTGGCCCGGAACAGACTGGATCGAGGACCTCGTGCTCCGCAACGCCGGAGCAGATGTCTACGACCAGTGGGTCAAGAACGAGATCCCGTTCACCGACCCGCAGATCAAGGAGGCGTTCGACGCGACGGGTGAACTCCTGCTCAACCCGGCCTACGTCAACGGCGGCTTCGGTGACGTGCGCTCGATCAACTCGACCGCATTCGGTGATGTCGCCCCGGCAGTCGCCAGCGGCGAGTGCGCGCTGACCCACCAGGCGTCCTTCCTCTCGGGCTTCTTCCCCGAGGGCACGGACATCTCCGAGGAGGGCGACGTCTGGGCCTTCCTGCTTCCGAGCCAGAGCGAGGACGAGACGTTCATCACCGGTGGTGGCGAGATCGTCGGCGCGTTCAGCGACGACGAGGCGACGCAGAAGGTGCTGGAGTACCTCTCGAGCCCCGAGTGGGCGGACAGCCGTCTCGCACTCGGCGGCGTGACCTCTGCGAACAAGGGGGTCGACATCGAAGCCGTCGAGAACCCGATCCTGCAGGAGTCGATCAAGCTGCTGCAGGACGACTCGGTGACGTTCCGCTTCGACGGATCCGACCAGATGCCCGGAGCCGTCGGCTCCGGAACCTTCTGGAAGGGCATGGTCGCCTGGATCAACGGGACCTCGACTGACGAGGTGCTGACCCAGATCGAGACCGGTTGGCCCTCCAGCTGATCGGATGAGGTGGGCCGCCCCGATGGGCGGCCCACCCTCTCTCGCACTCGGACCACGCATGGGCGCGCCGTCCGCTGATCAGCTCCGTCTCATGAAGGGGAATCCATGAACGCGACTGTGTTCTTCCAATGGATCGGGTCTCTGCCCCCGATCGTCCAAGCTCTCGCCGTCGTCCTCGCCTTCGCGGTGGTCGTCGTCGTCATCTTGCTGCTCGTCGACATCGCGCCGCGAAAGGGCGCGCTCTACACCGGCATTCGCCTCGCGATGTGCCTCCTCATCCCGTTCGCGGTGATGTGGTTCTTCAACTCGTACTACTGGGCGATGGGAGTGGCAGTCGCCGTGGGAGCGCTGTTCTTCTTCCTCGACTACCGATCCCGCGACGGAGCGGGATACCTGATCCAGCTCGTCGCCTTCATGGCGCCGGCGATGCTGCTGCTGGTGGCAGGACTAATCCTTCCGTCGATCCAGACCGTCTACGCGTCATTCTGGAACTCGACCGGCAGCGACTTCGTCGGCTTCTCGAACTACCTCTGGATCTTCACGCAGTCCGACGGCGTCACCTCGGTGGTGAACACGATCGTCTGGGTGCTGCTGGTTCCGACGCTCTCGACGATGGTCGGTCTGGCCTACGCGGTCTTCATCGACAAGACCCGCGGCGAGAAGATCTACAAGCTGCTGGTCTTCATGCCGATGGCGATCTCGTTCGTCGGCGCGAGCATCATCTGGCGTTTCGTGTATGCCTATCGCGGTCCGGAGTTCGAGCAGATCGGTCTGCTCAACCAGATCCTGGTCTGGTTCGGCGGAGAGCCGCAGCAGTTCCTGCTGAACGGTCCGTGGAACAACCTGGCGCTGATCGTCGTGCTGATCTGGGTGCAGACCGGGTTCGCGATGGTCGTCCTCTCGGCATCCATCAAGGGCGTGCCCACCGAGCTTCTCGAAGCGGCCGAGCTTGACGGCGCGAACGCCTGGGAGCGATTCCGCTCGGTGACGATCCCGTCGATCCGACCGGCGCTGATCGTCGTGCTGACCACGATCTCGATCGCCTCGCTGAAGGTGTTCGACATCGTGCGAACCATGACCGGTGGCAACTACGGCACATCCGTGCTCGCGAACGAGATGTACACGCAGTTCTCCAAGTTCGAGGCGGGTCGCAGCGCTGCGCTCTCCGTCATCCTGTTCATCCTGGTGCTCCCGATCGTCATCTACAACGCGCGCCAGATCAAGAAGCAGCGGGAGATCCGATGACCGACACCGTGAACTCAGACACCGACCAGAGCACCAGGGCGATCACGACCGCCGGACGCTTCGAAGCGTCGGCAGGCCGTGCACGCAAGCGGCTCAGCCGCCCGTGGGCGACGGTCGCATCGATCGTCATCGCCGTGGTGTGGACCATCCCGACGCTCGGACTGTTCATCTCGTCGTTCCGTGAGAGGGATGCGATCGAGACCACCGGGTGGTGGACGTTCTTCACCAATCCACAGTTCACCATCGACAACTACGTGGCGGTGCTGCAGTCGGGCACCACGCAGCTGACGATCCTGGAGTCCTTCTTCAACTCGATCGTGATCACGATCCCGGCCACGCTCATCCCGCTGATGATCGCGGCGATGGCGGCGTACGCGTTCTCGTGGATCGACTTCAAGGGACGCAACGCGCTGTTCATCTTCGTGTTCGCACTGCAGATCGTGCCGATCCAGATGGCGCTGGTGCCGCTGCTGTCATCGTTCTCGCGGGGGATCAACCTGTTCGGCGTGCAGGTGACGCAGGGACTCGACGCCTCCGGCGGCTATGCGCAGGTGTGGATCGCCCACACCATGTTCGCGCTGCCGCTGGCGATCTACCTGCTGCACAACTTCATGTCGGAGATCCCCGGCGAGATCATCGAAGCCGCGCGCGTCGATGGTGCATCCCGCGGCCAGATCTTCTTCAGGATCGTGCTGCCGCTGACGATGCCGGCGATCGCGTCGGTGGCGATCTTCCAGTTCCTGTGGGTATGGAACGACCTGCTCGTCGCCCTGGTGTTCGCCGACGGCGCCGCCTCGCCGATCACCAAGGTGCTCGCCGAGATCACCGGCCGCGGTGAGGGCTGGTACCTCCTGACTGCAGGTGCGTTCGTGTCGATCATCGTCCCGCTGATCGTGTTCTTCTCGCTCCAGCGGTACTTCGTGCGAGGACTCCTGGCGGGGTCCACGAAGGGCTGATCGGGTCGGTACGACAGGTCGAGCACACGATGCCGCGATCGGGCGCAACACAGCCCCGGTCGCGGCATCGTCGCACGTACGCTGTGAACATGAAGTACGCAGACTCCATCGTCGACCTCGTCGGCGACACGCCCCTCGTGAAGCTCCAGCACGTCACCGAGGGCGTCGCGTGCACCGTGCTGGTGAAGCTGGAGTACCTCAACCCCGGCGGTTCCGCGAAGGATCGCATCGCCTCGAGGATCATCGATGCCGCCGAGGCCTCGGGCGACCTGAAGCCGGGCGGCACCATCGTGGAGCCCACGAGCGGGAACACCGGCGTCGGCCTCGCACTGGTCGCCCAGCAGCGCGGATACAAGTGCGTCTTCGTGCTGCCCGACAAGGTCGGGGAGGACAAGATCGACGTGCTGCGGGCATACGGTGCCGAGGTGGTCGTGACGCCGACCTCGGTCGCGGCAGAGAGCCCGGAGTCGTACTACAGCGTCAGCGATCGGCTCGCCCGCGAGATCCCCGGGGCGTTCAAGCCGAACCAGTACGAGAATCCGAACGGACCCCGCAGCCACTACGAGACCACCGGTCCCGAGATCTGGCGCGACACCGACGGACTGATCACGCACTTCGTCGCCGGCGTCGGCACCGGGGGCACGATCACGGGCACCGGTCGCTATCTGCGTGAGGTGTCGGAAGATCGCGTGCGCATCGTGGGAGTCGACCCGGTGGGCAGCGTCTACAGCGGTGGCAAGGGACGCCCGTATCTGGTCGAGGGGGTCGGCGAGGACATCTGGCCCGGCGCCTACGATCCGAGGGTTCCGCATGAGATCGTCGCGGTCGACGACGCGGAGTCGTTCGCGATGACCCGGCGACTCGCGCGTGAAGAGGGAATCCTCGTCGGCGGCTCCAGCGGCATGGCCGTGGTCGGCGCGCTGCGGGTCGCTCGCGACCTGCCGGCGGATGCTGTGATGGTGGTGCTGCTGCCGGACGGCGGACGCGGCTACCTCAGCAAGATCTTCAACGACGGCTGGATGCGCTCCTACGGCTTCAGCGAGGTCGAGGAGGGCGAGACGGTGGCCGACGTGCTGGCCGCCCGCACCGCCCGGCTGGGGGAGGGGATACCCGATCTGGTGCACGCGCACCCGACCGACACCGTGCTCGAGGCCATCGGCATGATGACCGAGTACGACGTCTCGCAGCTGGTGGTGCTGAGCGCGGAGCCGCCCGTGATGATGGGCGAGGTCGTCGGCACGGTCGACGAGAAGGGTCTGCTCGACCTGCTGTTCCGCGGCGACGCCAAGCCGGCGGATGCCGTGGGAGCGCACGTGGGTGAGCGGCTGCCGCTTCTCGGCATCCATGCCCCCCTCGCGCAGGCGAGGGCCGCTCTGGCCGACGCCGACGCGCTGCTCGTCACGCTCGATGGCAAGCCGCACACCGTGCTCACCCGGCAGGATCTGCTGTCGTACCTCTCGCGCTGACGCCCGGCGTAACAGGGCCAGCCGACCTCCCCGGGGCGGACGTAGGCTGAGGAGCATGTCAGAGCATGCCTTCGCCACCCGAGCCATCCACGCCGGTCAGGCACCCGACCCGACCACGGGGTCGATCATCCCGCCGATCTATCAGGCGTCCACCCATGTGCAGGACGGCATCGGCGGGTTCCGCGACGGCTACGAGTACAACCGCGCAGGCAACCCGACGCGCTCCTCGCTCGAGACGCAGCTCGCGGCGCTCGAGGGCGGCGCGAACGCCCTGTCGTTCGCCTCGGGGCTCGCAGCAGAGGACGCGCTGCTGCGCGGCATCCTGAAGCCCGGCGACCATGTCGTGCTCGGCAACGACGTCTACGGCGGCACCTACCGCCTGTTCGCCCGCGTACTCGCACCGTGGGGGATCGAGTTCTCGACGGTCGAACTGTCCGACGTCGACGCGGTGCGCGCGGCGATCCGCCCCGAGACGAAGATCGTCTGGGTCGAGACACCCAGCAACCCGCTGCTGAAGATCGTCGACATCGCGCTCGTCGCCGAGATCGCGCACGCCGCCGGTGCCATCGCGGTCGTCGACAACACCTTCGCCTCTCCGGCACTGCAGCAGCCGCTCTCGCTCGGCGCCGACCTCGTCGTGCACTCCACGACGAAGTATCTCGGCGGACACTCCGACGTCCTCGGCGGAGCGGTGGTGTTCGGAGACGACCGCTTCTTCGAGCAGATCAAGTTCCAGCAGTTCGCCGTGGGCGCGGTCTCTGCCCCGCTCGACGCCTGGCTCACGACCCGCGGCATCAAGACGCTCGCGGTGCGGGTGCGCCAGCACTCCGAGAACGCACAGGCCATCGCCGAGTGGGCCACGGCGCGCCCCGAGTTCGCGACCGTGTACTACCCGGGGCTCGCCTCGCACCCGGGGCACGACATCGCCGCAGGGCAGATGAGCGGCTTCGGCGGGATGCTGTCGCTCGGACTGTCGGCGGGTGCGGATGCCGCCAAGGCGTTCGCCGAGTCGACCGAGCTCTTCCAGCTCGCCGAGTCCCTCGGCGGCGTCGAGTCGCTGATCGGCTATCCGCCGGACATGACCCACGCCTCGGTGAGAGGAACCGCGCTCGCCGTGCCCGAGAACGTGGTGCGCCTGTCGGTGGGCATCGAGGGCGTCGACGACCTCATCGCCGATCTCGAGCAGGGACTCGCGCGCCTCCGCTGATCGCAGGTCGTCGGTCGTCGGTCGGCGGTCGGAGGTCTGTCCGCCGGGTCCGCCGTCCGCCGAGGTCGGCGGTCGCGGGGCGCGGATCACCATGCGGGCGCTGGCTCAGAAGACGAATGCATGCGGAGACCGCGCGTTTCGGCATCCATCCGTCCTCGCGGCATGCGGGTGTGCGCCGGCGGGCTGTACCATGGACTCTTCGCCCGATTCGAATCGATTCGACAGCGTTCGCCGATTCGGTGGCCCTTGCGACGCGAACGCATCCCTCGAGCGCACCCTCCTCGAACACGCCCCTAGAACTCCGGAAGGACCGTCGTGCCCGACGCTCCACGCACTGACTCCATCTCGACGACCCCCGCGCCCGAGCGGACGGCGACGGGCAGCATCCGCATCCCGTCGGCGACGGGGGCGATCCGCACCCTCGGGTCGAACCCCGCCACGGCCCCGATCATGCTGCACCCCGGCGACTCGATCTCGAACGGCCGCCGCGCACTGTACATCGTGCTGCTCGGTGCTCTCACCGCGCTCGGACCCTTCACGATCGACCTGTACCTGCCTGCCTTCCCGGTGCTCGAGCAGGACTTCGAGACCACGGCCGCCGCCATCCAGTTGACCCTGACCGGCACGATGATCGGGTTCGCACTGGGCCAGCTCGTGGTGGGCCCGCTCAGCGACAAGGTGGGTCGGCGCATTCCGCTGATCATCGTGACCGCGCTTCATGTGCTGGCCAGCGTCGCCGCCGCATACGCCCCGACCCTTCCGCTGCTCAGCGGCGCCCGCGTGCTCATGGGAGTGGGAGCCGCCGCAGGTGGCGTCGTCGCGATGGCGATCGTGCGCGATCTGTTCGGCGGTCGTCGTCTGGTCGTGATGCTGTCGCGCCTCGCTCTGGTCTCGGGCGTCGCGCCCGTGATCGCCCCGCTGATCGGGTCGTGGCTGCTCACGTTCATGCCGTGGCGGGGCATCTTCGTCGTGCTCGCCCTCTACGGCGTGGTGATGCTGGTGTCGACCGTGGTGTTCGTGCCCGAGACGCTGCCGATCGCGCGTCGCCAGGAGAAGGGCGGCGCGACCGTCCTGCAGCGCTACCGCTCGGTGTTCTCCGACCGTGTCTTCATCGGCGTGCTGATCATCGGCGGCATGACCTTCTCCGGCCTGTTCTCCTATCTGTCGGCATCGCCGTTCCTGTTCCAGCAGACCCACGGGCTGGATGCGCAGCAGTACGGCCTGCTGTTCGCGGTCAATTCGCTCGGCGTCGTCGCCGGCGTCCAGACCGCCTCGCGACTCGCCGCACGATTCGGCCCGCAATGGGTGATGGCGTACTCCACAGCCGTGCTGCTGCTCGCCGGTATCGCCATCATCGTGACCGACCAGCTCGGGCTCGGCCTCTGGGGCACGGTCATCCCACTGTTCGTCTTCATGACGGCCTGCGGCTTCACCTTCCCGAACGTGCAGGTGCTCGCGCTCGACCGCCACGGCAAGGCGGCAGGCACTGCGGCGTCGGTCATCGGCGCCACGAACTTCGGCGTCGCGGGACTCGTCTCGCCGGTCGTCGGATGGATCTCGCACGGCACCGGAATCACCGCCACGAGCATGGCATCGGTCATGGTCGGATGCGCCGCGATCGGCATCCTTTCGCTGTGGCTGATCGTGCGACCGCGGACTGTCGGCATGCTGGCTCCCTGATTTTCAGCTTCCGACCGGCAGAATGGTCCGATGAGATCACGAACGCTGCTGTGGTGGGGAACAGGGATGCTCGTCGCGGCGACGCTCCTCGGAGCGGCGATCGTGTTCGGGTACACCGAGCCGCCAGGGTTCGACACCTGGTGGAATGACACGATCAGCGCGTCGCGCTCCGACTGGATGCTGTCGTTCGCATTGCTGCTCGATCACATCGGCGGCGGCTGGGTCGCGATCCTCCTCGTGCCGATGCTGGTGATCATCGCGCTCCTGATCGCGCGCCGATGGCAGGCGGCCGTGTTCGCCGCCGTGGCGTTCCTCGTGAGCGCCGGTGCGGTGCAGCTGCTCAAGCACCTGTTCGGCCGGGCGCGTCCGGAGGACATGATCGTGGCGAGCGACTTCGGTTCATTCCCTTCGGGGCATGCGGCGAACGCAGCGACGATCGCGATGGTGCTGTGGCTCGTGTTCCCGCGGGTGTGGACCGCGATTCTCGGCATAGCGTGGGTCGTCGCGATGGCGATCTCGCGCACCCTGCTCTCGGTGCACTGGGCCACCGACACGCTCGGCGGCGCACTGGTCGGGGCCGGCGTCGTGCTGGTGCTCGGGGCGTGGCTGCTGCCGTGGGTGACGGGGTCGCGCCGAGACGATCCGGCGGTCACCTCGGTAGGCTGACAGCCCACCCCACTCATCGAGGAGCAGCAGTGTCCCGCATTCGTCCGTATCGACCGTCCGACCGCGATGCCCTCTACGAGGTGTGCGTGAGGACAGCGGATGCCGGGGCGGACGCGACCGGCCTGTTCTCCGATGACTCGCTCTGGGGCGACCTGTTCGCGGTGCCCTATGCGGAGAGGCATCCCGACCTCGCCTGGGTCGTCGAGACCGACGACGAGCGGGTGATCGGCTACATCGTGGCGACCGACGACACGGACGCCTTCGCGACCTGGTTCCGCGACGAGTGGTGGCCGACGCGGCAGGACCGGTATCCGCAGCCCGTCGAGCCGACGACCCGCGAAGAGCGGATGATCGAGCACGGCTACGCGCAAGCGCCCGGACGCAACGGCAATGCCGCGGAGTACCCCGCCCACCTGCACATCGACCTGCTGCCCGAGACGCAGGGGCAGGGGCTGGGGCGACAGCTCATCGAGATTCTGTTCGCCGAGTTGACCCGCCGCGGAGTGCGCGGGCTGCACCTGGGTATGGACCCGAACAACACCGGTGCCGCCGCCTTCTACGAGCGCCTCGGCATGACGCCCCTGCCCGCAGAGCCGGGCGGACAGAGCTTCGGAGTGCGCTTCGTCTGATCTGCAGATGGGCGGACGCATGCTGTGCGCGCTTCCGCCCGAGGGGAGGAACTCCGCCTGACGGGGGTGTGGATCTCGGGGTGGATGCCGGTGACGGCGGGACTCCCGTGCTCGCTGCGCTCGCTCCTCCCCGAATCCCCGGTGCTCGATGAAAAGCACGAAGGGCCCCCGCTGGCGCGGGGACCCTTCGTGCTTTCGGCGGTGACGGCGGGATTCGAACCCGCGGTTGCTTGCACAACACACGCTTTCCAAGCGTGCTCCTTCGGCCGCTCGGACACGTCACCAGGGAACAACCTGAACAGTCTATCCGATCGCGCGGACGGCCCCGACCAGGCGTCTCGGATGCCGGTGCTGCCGCCATCGCGCGGGATTCCGTTGAACCGATATGCGATGTGTCTTCGTCTTGCGCTCGCACCGACGCCCTTCTTAGCCTCGAAAGTGGACGCAATGTCGTCATATGAAATCATTCCTGCGTCGATCGGGCGCTACTGTCCCGGAAGGTACTAGATGACGACTGTCGAAACCACGGCCGCGCCCGGCTCGGCTCTGCGCGTGGCACTGCGCACTGCTCACTCCCGGTCGCTCGCAGACCTCGGACTCAATGCGATCGGTCGCGCCCGCTTCGGGTGGCGCGATCGGTCGATCGGCTCGGTGGTCGAACGCGCGGGTGGGCGGTATTGGCTGCGCGTCGTCTGGTCTGCCAGAGATCGGGCGCGTGGTTCCTGGTGGACCGGCAATCGGGACGCCTCGCAGATCGACGGGGTTGCGAAGCCGCGCCTGCTCGAGGTGCGGGCGTGGGAGGAAGGACCACTCGTGTATCGCGCCGAACTCATGACCCTGCTTCCCGGGCGAGCGTGCGCGACGGACGCCGTGCTCGCAGGAGCGCCTGCCCTTGACGAGTCGTGGTGGGGAGAGCTGGAGCGCAACCTCGAAGCCCTGTCGGATGCGAGGACGGATCGGATGGTGCTCGACCCTGAGATCATGCGCCGGCGGATCAGCGTCTTCTTCGGCATCGAGATGCACATCGACTCGGACGATTGGGTGCCGAGCCACGGCGACCTGCACTGGAACAACATCCACCGCGATCCGTTCGCGATCGCCGACTGGGAGGCGTGGGGCCTCGCGCCGCGCGGTTACGACGCCGCGTTTCTGCTAGGCCACTCGCTGGCAGTGCCGCACGTCGCCGATCAGATCGCCCGACGCTTCCGGCGCGACCTGGAGTCGGAAGGCGGCATCGTGTCGCAGCTGTACGTGATGACGAAGCTGCTGACCCGTGCCGACGCAGGGGAGCACGAGCATCTCGTCCCCGCGCTTCATCGCCATGTGGGGCGCCTTCTCGGCACCAGGGTTCCCCCGGGGCGAAGGTCGTCGTCGAGCACCGCCTGAATCGCCTCCGCCGGCGGAAACCGAGCTCTGACCTCGCAGTTCCCCGTCCTAAATGGAAAATATTGCAGCACATTTGATGGATATATAGCCTCATACGAGGACGCGCCGATGCCAAAAAGGCATCCCGATATTTCTGGGGAGAAATGCACATCAGCACGAGTGAGGCATCGCGGAAGAGCCACGAACCGGAGCTCGTCGGGGCACGGGCGCTCCGTGAATGGATCACCGGTGAGCAGGAGCAGTACTCGCGGGTGTTCCTCGTCGAGAGCGGCGCCTCAGCGGAGACAGTCGCCGCGGTGGCCAGCGAAGACGACGCGGTTCTGCTGCACGCGCAGAGCGGCCCCTATGACGGACCGGCCGATGCCATTCGCTTCACGGGTGCGCTGAGTGAGGTCGGTGACGAGCTGTTCTTCGGCGAACGCGGCGTCGAGCTCCAGGACTACGTCGCTGCGGCGTTCGTGCAGATCATCGGACCCACAACGGTGGGCTTCTTCGACGAGACCGGTTGGCAGTCGTTCCTCGACGACGCCGATCTCGCTCGTCGCACGGGAGTCTTCCCGTCGTCATTGATCGACCCGCGGGTGCTGCTCGCGAACCGCCGCGCACTTGCGGCACCGGGCGAACTCGCGACTCCGAGCGCGATCAGGGTGGGCTCGGATGGTCGGATCAGCGTCGGTCTGCAGGGCGAGGTCATCGGCGAGGTCGACGAGCTGGCGACCGTGATCGAGTCCCGCTTCCCTCGGGCTGTGGCGCTAGGAGGCATGGTGCCCAGACAGGCACTCATCGAGGGCCTGACCGGCCGCGGCTGGATCGGTCGCTATCTGCACGCGACGGACCTCATCAAGATGCTCCGCTTGGCGAACGGCGTCGAGAAGATCTCGGGATTCGGGTGGTCGCTCGTCGATGATGCCCGCGCAGACGCCGAACCGTCGGCCTCGGATCCGTTCCTGCTCGAGACCTCAGACGGTTTCGTGCTCGCCGACGTGACGACTTTGCGTCGGCATCTGCTGTCGCCGATGACAGCCAAGGTCGTCGATGCCACTCAGACCTCGAGCACACCTGAGATCGCGGTCGATCGATTGGCTCGGGAGTGCGGCTTGTCCGAGTCTGACGCGAACGTCCTGTGCCGCGACGCTGCCACCGCACTCAACATCCATTTCGGCACACGGGCTCACGCGTCACGCCACACGGCTTCGGGCGGCGAGCGATGAGTGTTCCGCACGCGTTGTGGACGTCGATGCTCCCCGCAGACGCCACCTTCACGCAAGAACGGGTCGCTGTCAGGGCCGCCGGAAATCGCATCGAGTTCGCGGACGGATCCACACGCCTCAGCGCGACGAGCGGACTGTGGAACGTTCCTCTCGGTTTCGGAAATCGTGCGGTCGCTGACGCCGTCAGCAGAGCGACGCACGACGCCTCGTACCTGACCCTGTTCCGCGCACCGCATCGATACGCCGAGGTCGCGGCCGAAGCGCTGATCGAACTCGCCGACCCCAGCCGGTACAGCCGTGTCATCTTCTGCACGTCGGGCGGGGCAGCGAACGACTCCGCGATGAAACTCGCACGGCAGTACTGGGCGCAGCAAGGAGCCGCGTCGCGGTCGCTGGTCGTGGGTCTGAAAGGCAGCTATCACGGCACGATGTACGGCAGCCACGCACTGAGCGGAGACGACCTCCTGCAATCCGTCTACTCCGTCGACCGGAGGTCGGTGCGGCATGTGTCTCACAGCGATGACGGAGAGGAGCTGGAGGCGCTGCTGAAGCGGGAAGGCTCCAGGATCGCGTCAGTGGTCGTGGAGCCCGTCCTGGGCAGCGGCGCGCACCCGTTGTCCGACGCGTTCATATCCCGGATCCTCGACCTGCGAGAGGAATACGGCTTCCTGATCGTCGCGGACGAGGTCGCGACGGGCTTCGGACGCACCGGCACGATGTTCGCCACAGATGAGTGGGCTGCCCCGCCAGACGTGCTCGTTCTGTCGAAAGCGCTGACGAACGGCGCAACGGGCGCCGCTGCGCTGCTGGTGGGCGCTCGCGTGGCGTCCGAGTTCGTGCGCGGCGGCTGGACCTTCGTCCATGGCGAGACGCAGGCGGGGACGCCGGCGTGTGCGGCTGCCATCGTCGCGGTGATCGAAGAGCTGCGCCGTATCGACGTGGAGTCGACCACGCGAGCGCTGGCGTCCGACCTGTGGCGCCTGGCGACTCGGCTGAAGTCCGACGGGGTCGTCGCTGAGGTGACAGGGCGGGGGTGCTTCGTGGGGCTGACCCTTCGCAACCAGGATGCGAGTCAGCTCACCGGCGCCGAGGTTCTCCGTGTCGTGACCGCCATCGCGGAGCACGATGTGCTCGTGCAGCCCGGCCCCAGCGCCATCGAACTGATGCCGGCATACGGGTTCAGCACGACCGAACTTCTCGAGATCGATTCGGCTGTGCGCGCCGGCATCGCGCAGGTGCAGGAGCAGGCGCAGGTGCAGGAGCGTCAGCGTGAGCTCTGAGTTCGCCGGTCGGGTTCCGACGCTCTGGCACGGGCGCGGCATCACGCGGCAGACGACCACGCGGCTCACCGCCGATCGCGAGACCCTCGTGATCGCGGATTCGTCGGTCGCAACACACGTCGTCGACCGTTCGGCCAGAACCATCGAGGTGGACGCTCACTCCATGACCGTCGCAGTTGTCGTCGGGATAGCGCAGGAGATCGCTCGTCGGCCCCCGAGCGTGATCGTGGCCGTCGGCGGCGGGAGCATTCTCGATGCCACCAAGATCGCATCGCTCTCGCTCGCCCCGGGGCGAATCTTCGACTTCGCCGTCGAACGCGCGTCGAGGTCGGCGTTGACATTTCTGCCGGATGCCCCGCCGGCCGTGGAGCTGGTCGCTGTGCCGACGACGCTCGGTACGTCGTCGGAGACGAACAGCGTCGGCATCCTCAAGCACGAAAGCGGTTATCGGCTCATCGTCGGGCGCTCCCTGAGACCCCGACACGCCATCATCGATGCCTGCAATCTGATGACCCTCACGCCGGCCTCGGTCAGGGAGGGCGCACTCGAGGCGTTCCTCCGTCTCGCAGGCGCATCCACGAGCTCACGGCGAAGCGCCAGGGGGCGACGCGACGCGGTCGTGATCGGAGGCGCCCTTCTCGAAACGGCCTCCGGCGAGGTGAATGCCGCCGCCTCACGCCTGCGCCTCGCCCGTCTGAGCGCGGCGACCCAGCGCAGCGGGGCGCTGAGAGGGCAGGATCCCTACAGCGCCCGCCACTGGTATGTGGCCAACGAAGTCGCCTTCGCTCTGGAGGTTCGCAAGATGGTCGCCACGGTTGCGGTCATCGCGGCGGTCTGGCGTCGAGTGTGCTCGGGAGACCCGCGGTGGGGAGATCGCGAGAGCCTCGAAGAGTTCTGGACGGGTGTAGCCGGGCGGGTGGCACTGCCCCTCGACCCCCCAGCGGGTATCGCCGCGCTCATCGACCGCTGGGGGATCCCGACTCCGCCACGGCCCACCGCCCAGACGATCCATCGCATTTCCGCCGCCGCGGAAACGGCGTGGGGAAACCGCTACCCGATGCTCGCGGGGCTCTTCGCGGACGACTTCTGCGATCTGCTCCGTGATTCCTACTGGAGTGAAGGAGGTGAATGAGATGAACGAAAGCGTGCACACGCGTGTGCAGTTCCAAGAGCTGGAGGGAATGGATGCCCCCAGTTGGGAGAGCTTCTATCAGGGCGCGATCAGTGCGCTGGTGCTGATCGGGATCGGCGCTGCCGCCGCGACGTGATCCGGTCGAGCAGACAAGACGAAAGGGGAGGGAGGTGAGTATGCACGCAGCAATGCCGACCCTCGAGTTCACCGAACTGGAGGCCATGGAGGCGCCGGATGACGCCCTTGATTGGACCCGCGGATTCGCCGTCGGCGTGATCATCGGAATCATCGCGCTGACATAGAAACCGCCTTCGCAAGGCATACCGAGGAGGTAGTAGATGCAGACGGAGTCGCTCGAGTTCGTGGAGCTCGACCACATCGATGCACCACTCGAATGGTGGGAGCACGCGAGCTACATCATCGCCATCATCGGCGGTGCGGCAGCGATCGCGACCTGACCGAAGGGGTGCGGGTGGGTTCGACGCGCCCGCACCCCGTTTTCCCCGCTGAGAGGTGATGCGTGAATGTCCAGTTCTCTTACTGAAGCCGTAGTGGCGAGGCTCCGCACGGTCGGAGCGGTGCCCAAGGAGCAGGATCTGTATTCGGGTGCCGGCACTGATTTCTACGACCGGCTGGTCGGGTCCGACCGTGCGGAGATCAGAGAGATGCTCGCGCTCGCGAGAGGAACCGAAGGACCGATCCTCGATGTGGCGGCGGGGAGCGGGAGGTTGACCGTCCCGCTGGTCAGATCGGGCAAGCGGGTGACCGCGATCGATCTTTCCGACGAAATGCTCTCCCGTCTGCGTCGAACGCTGCCGGACCACGCGATGCTCGAGTGCGTCGTCGCGGACATGCGCGACTTCTCGCTGCCGCAGCAGTTCGGGCTCGTGATCATCGGAGCGACCTCCATCACGTTGCTCGATCGTGTGGGGAGGTCCCTCCTCTACGCCACTGTGCGACGCCACCTCACAGCTCACGGCGTCTTCGCCTTCACGGTTGCCGGAGACGCCTCCGCGGAGAGCTTCTCAGTGTCGACAGACTGTGAGATCGAGGTCCCCTGTCCTGACGGCGCGGAGACCTATGTGTTCTCTCAGCAGGTGGAAGAGGATGGCGCGGCGCGCATCGTCAACTGGGTTCGCGTCGCCGACCTGGTGGAGGGCGGCGACGTGACAGTTCTCACGAGCCGCCTGAGAGTGCTCGACCACGAGATCCTCTCGCGAGAGCTCGTTCACGCGGGGTTCGCCGTTCCGGCCGTCTCTCCCGTTCGGACGCTCGGTGGAGAGGACATCGTTCTGCTCACCACGACATTCGCGGGACAATCGGGGGCGAGGGATGACGATGCCTCCCGGTAGCCTCCCTCGACGCCGACAGTCTCACTCGGTGGAAGACGCGCTCAGTGCCGACGCGCGCCCTCGCCTCGCCTCCGGCGTCGACTTCGAACAGGCGGCCGAAGACGGGACGTGGATCGCGATGATCCACGGTGTGCCGTCATCGAGGGTCTCTCGAGCGGTCGTCGACCTGATGCGAGCGATGAACGGCGAAACGCCGCTGCAGGATCTGCACCGGCGCTTCGCCCCTTCCGAGTCGTGGGAGCGCTTTCTGCAATTGGCCCAGCGCTTCCACACCTGTGGGCTCCTCGAGGGCGGCGAGAAGCTCCCACCCGGCCGCCTGGTCTATCGGCCCCCATTCACTCTGCAGATCGCGACGCTTCGCGCACCCGCCATCTTCGGTCGTCTGGACCGACTGATCGTCCCGCTCCCACGCCGAGCGATGCAGGTGTCCGCTGCGGTGCTGATCTGTCTGGGACTTCTCGCCGCAGCTGCTCAGGCGGAGGAGCTGTGGGGCGCCCTCACCTCGCCGGTGCCGCTCGTCGCACTGGTGTATCTCGTCGGAGCGCTCTCTCTCATGACCCTGCTCCACGAGAGCGCCCACGGACTCACGCTCACGAGGTTCGGGGGCAGACCGCGCCGGGCGGGCTTCATGCTCTTCTACCTGAGTCCCGCGTTCTTTGTGGACGTGACGGACGGATGGCGGCTCCCCGAACGCCGCCAGCGCGTCGCGATCGCGCTGGCAGGGCCTGCAGTGCACGCTGTCGTCGGCGCGATCGCGCTTCTCGCGGCGCTGATGCTTCGCCACCCCTTGATCCACCAGGCTGTGCTGCTCCTCGCCGTCTCCTGCGGCGCCATCGTTCTCCTGAATCTGATCCCCTTCGTGCGATTCGACGGGTACATCGCGCTCATGAGCGCTCTGGACGAGCCGAACCTCCGGGGTCGCGCGATCCTCGACGGCTCGAACTTCCTGACCGGTCTGCTGTTCGGAGCTCAGCGGATGACCAAGACCCTGAACACGTGGTGGAGTGTGCCGTTCGGTCTCGCGAGTCTCGTCACCCCGGTCGTGCTGGTGGTCTTCGCCGTCGCACGCATAGCTCGAGCGCTTGCCGGCGGTGGACCGGTCCTCGGCGTGCTCGTCGTCGCGCTCGAGGCCGTCGTCGCGCTCGCCGGCGTCGTGCTTCTCAGCAAGGCCCTTCGTCGCGTGCTGCGGTCGGGTGTCGCGCGGCTCCGTTTCTGTTCCGTCGTCACCGCACTGGTCGCGGGCATCGTGATCGCCGGGGCCGTGATTCCGGTGCCGGTGACAGCCACGTTCGGATTCGTCGCACACGGCGACCGTGTGATCCTTCTGCATGCCGGCGACACAGCAGCGGCAGTCGAGACAGACGTGCCTGAGGGTGCGCGTGTGGTCCTGATGAGCAACGGCATCCTCGCGAATGAGCAGGTCGGCGAAGGAACTGTCATTTCGCGGGAGCCGGAACCGACGAGGGTGCCGCTCGAGGCGCTGTTCCCGATCACGGCGGACGGTGCGACGGTCGCCGCAGTGATCATCGCCGGGGTGGACGTGATCGAGGAGAGCCGCTCCCTGCCTGCGACCGGGCAGGCGCGAGTCGAACTCGGTGTGAGAAGTCTGTGGCAGACGCTCTGGGTGACCGGTGTGGAGATGCCGCTGTCATCTCTTCAGAGCGGAGAGGTGGGAAAGGAATGAGCATGAACGACCACGCGATCGAGGTTCGAGGACTCACGAAGAAGTACGGAGATCGGGCCGCAGTCGAAGAGCTGTCGTTCGCCGTGCCGTACGGGTCGATCGTGGGTCTTCTGGGGCCGAATGGCGCAGGCAAATCGACGACGCTGCGAACGATCGTCGGCCTGCTGAAGCCGACGATGGGCGACAGCCTCATCGACGGCAGGCCGTTCTCGGAGCTCGACAACCCCGCGTCTCACGTCGGCGTCCACATGGACGGCTTCGGATTCGAGGGCGGCATCACGGCCAGGCGGCATCTGGAGATCTGCCGGCTCGCGGCCGGGGCGCCTCATGGCCGAGTCGACGAGGTGCTCGAGGAGGTCGGTCTCGCGGCAGATGCCCGTCGTCGCGTGAAGACCTTCTCGACCGGGATGACCCAGCGACTCGGGCTGGCTGCTGCCCTCATCGGCGCGCCACGGACACTCATCCTGGACGAGCCGGCCAACGGGCTCGATCCCGACGGCATCCGCTGGCTCCGCAGATTCCTGCGCGGCTATTCGGAACGCGGCGGCACCGTCCTGATCGCCAGCCACCAGCTCGCTGAGCTCGAGCAGGTCGTCGACGAGGTCGTCGTCATCAAACGGCGCGCGCTCTTCGCCGGGAGGCTCGGCGACCTCGTGACGAGCGACGCCGACTCGCTCGAGAGCAAGTACTTCGATCTCGTTGAAGGAGCATCCGCATGAAGGACACCGTCCGAAGCGAAGCCCTGCGCTCGGTGAGCGGGTCGTCCATCCTGGCGGTCTACCTGGTGGCCGTCCTGATGCCCGTCTTCGTGCTGTTCTCGGACGGTTCGCGCTTCGACCTCGCCGGCCTCGCTCCTGCGACGGCCACCGCCCTGCTTCTGGAGCCGCTCGCCTGGTCGGCCATCTCCGCGGCGTTCGTCGGCGCCTACGGCGTCACCCGCGAGTGCTACTACGGCTCGATGGACAGAACGCTCACCGGGGTCGGGTTCGCTCGTGCCTTCTCGGGGAAGATCGTCGCCGGTGCCGTCGTCGCGGTCGCGCTGTCGCTCTGCATCTTCGTGGTCTGGACGGTGGGCGTCTCCGTCTTCCTGGCTCGGAACGGATCGACGCTCGCGCTCACCGGCAGCGCGTGGCGCATCTACGCGGGTGCGCTCGTCGGGGTGGTTCTCGGCGCATCCATCGGTGGGGCCATCGGCTGGATCACCAGGAACTACTACGTGACCGCAGCGATCATCCTCGTCCTTCCCATGGTCGTGGAGTTCGCCCTGCTGCGCACTGCGCCGGAGCTGGCGAAGTTCTCGCCCGGGCTGGTTCTGGCCGCGCTGGGCGTTCCCGGATACCAGGACCGACTGCTCGAGTTCGGTCCCGCCCTCTGCCTCGCGCTCGCGTGGGCTGTCGTGCTGGTCGCCGCAGCATGGGGCATGGGGCGAAGGAAGGTCGCGTGATCGGCCAGGCCCTCCGAGCTCACGCCCGCGGCTTCGCGCGCGATGTCGTGCTGTTCTGGGTGACGGTGGCAGGGCTCGTGCTGTCGCTTTCGGTGGCGACGAACATCCCGCCGGAACTCGCGGATGCACCGTCTGACGTCCGAGCCGCTTTCGCGGCGCCGTACGAAGCGGTGCTCGCGACCTATGGAGCAGTTCTCGCGGCCGCCTACGGTTCTTTCCGATACACCGTCGACAGGAGAGACGGTGTCGTCGCTCAGCGTCTGATGCTGCAGCCTCGGTGGGCGACTCTTCTCGTCAGGGTGCCTGCCTCCGCCGTCGGCGGAGCGATCGTGGCTCTCGCTGGAGCCGTCGGCGGACACACAGCGCTGTGGGTGGCCATGGGCGGTCTCCCGCTGGAGTGGTCCTCGCTCGGATCGACCCTGGGTCTCGGCGCACTGGCCGGACTCTGGGGGCTGGGGGTGGGAATCGTCGTGCAGGCTCATCTCGTCGCGCTGTTCGTTGCTCCGATGTCCATGAGCGTGGCGGTTCTCGTGGTGATCTTCTGGAGATCCGGCGCTGTCTACCTCCCTCTCCTCGCGATGCTCGAAGCCTTGCGGTTCGATGTCTCCGCGCTCGGCATCCTGCCGGACGAGGGGATCGACAGCCAGACGGCTGGGCTGGTCACGGCCGCCTGGGTGCTGGGGGCGCTGGTCGCTGCGGGGCTGTCGTTCATGAACCGCGATGTGAAGTAGCAGTCTCGAGCCGCCCTGCGAGGGCGGGCGGTCAGGTGGCCGACGTAAAATCGCCGGGTGGCAACACCCAAGATCGTTCTCTTCTATGTCTTCACTCCGCTCGCCGATCCGGACGCGATCCGGGTGTGGCAGCGCGACCTCGGCGAAGCGCTCGGGCTGCGTGGCCGGCTCCTGATCTCGAAGGACGGAGTCAACGGCACTCTCGGCGGTGACCTGCCGGCGCTCAAGAAATGGGCGCGTTCGTTCCGGTCCTACGCTCCGTTCTCGGACGCGGACATCAAGTGGAGCGAGGGCACCGGCGTCGACGCCGATGGTCGCAGTCTCGACTTTCCCAAGCTGAGCGTCAAAGTGCGCGACGAGATCGTGTCGTTCGGAGCGCCGGGCGAGCTGCGCGTCGATGAGCAGGGCGTCGTCGGCGGCGGCACCCGACTCACCCCTGAGGAACTGCACGACCTGGTGGGCGAGCGGGGCGACGACGTCGTCTTCTTCGACGGCCGCAACGCGCTCGAAGCGCAGATCGGCCGCTTCCGGGGAGCCGTCGTTCCCGACACGGAGACCACACGCGACTTCGTGCAGCTGCTCGACTCCGGTGCTTTCGACGACCTCAAGGGCAAGCCGGTCGTCACCTACTGCACAGGCGGCATCCGCTGTGAGGTGCTCTCCAGCCTGATGACCGCGCGCGGATTCGGCGAGGTGTACCAGCTCGAAGGCGGCATCGTCCGCTACGGCGAGCAGTACGGCGACGACGGCCTGTGGGAGGGCTCGCTCTACGTGTTCGACAAGCGCGGATCCGTCGACTTCACGGATCACGCGGCCGTCATCGGCGAGTGCGCCGGCTGCGGCACGGCGACCAAGCGCACGGCGAACTGCCCCGATCTCGCGTGCCGCACCCAGTTCGTGGTCTGCGAATCGTGCGACACCGTGCGCTGCGACCTGCACGCGGCCTGATCTCATCGCGTGCACCCTCGCCGGGCCGCGACGCGCGAGCTCAGGTGAGCAGCGGCAAGTCGGTGCGTCGGCTCGCGAAGAGCGATCGCGGAAGCAGGAACGCGTGCAGTCTCGTCCACCTGTCGACACTGCGGCGCAGCTGAGCCGTCACCTCGACGAGAGCCGCGTCGAGATCTCGCGTCGCGCTGGCCGAGGGGCGCGCGTAGCTGGCGTGCTCGACCGCGTCGACGAGCACCCGCATGGTGTCGGCATCCACCCGGCTGTCCCTGATGAGATCGTCGCCGCGCATGCGCGGCGTCTCGGCATCCGACAGCGGCAGGCGGAGATCCTGCATGGTCGCCCGGAGTTCGGTCCAGGCCGCCCCTGCGTCACCGCCTCGTGCGCGTCCACGCCGGGCGATGCGCAGTGCGAGACGAGCGAATGCGGGCAGCAGCAGCACCACCAGCACGCCGAGCGTCGTCAGCACGACAGGGGTCGGGTCCAGTCGCCGGAGCTCTCCGGTCGCCCCGGCGTTGTCGCCCGCGTCTTCACGCTCGAGCTCGGGCCCCGACGTCTGCTCGGTGCTGGGGGCGGCGGTCGGAGCCGGTGTGGCAGCACCGCCCGAACCGCCGCCTGCGGTCGCCGCGGCGGAGAAGGACGTGGGCACCCCGAGCGAGGCGGTCGGCTCGAAGGGCACCCATCCGACGCCGGGGAAGAGGACCTCGGGCCACGAGTGCAGCTGGTCGCTGGAGACCGAGTACACGGCTTCGTCGCCGCGCGTGGTCTCGGTCAGGGCGCCGGGCAGGTAGCCGACGACGATGCGCACCTCCATGTCGAGGCTCTCCGCCATGAGCGCGAACGCGCCGGCGAAGTGGATGCAGTACCCCGACTTCACATCGAGGAACCGCGCGACCGCGTCCGCGCCGGTGCCGTCGAAACCCTCATCGACCGGGGTCTCCAGGGAGTAGGAGAACTGACTGCGGAACCACGACTGCAACGCGATCAGCCGGTCGTAGTCGTTCGTGGCGTCAGCGGTGACGCCTGCCGCCGTCTCGCCGATGACCTCAGGCAGCTCGACGGGCTCCGTGCCGGGATCGACGATCGGTGCAGCGGCGGGCAGCGCGCGAATCTGCTCGAGAGTCGGCGACACCTCGAGCGACCGCACCGTGTAGTCGTTGCCCACGGCATCCGCGCTGCGAGATGCCAGAGTTCGGTTCTCCGGGCTCACCCTCCAGGTCGAGGGGAGACCCTGCACGCTCGTGGCGGGGTAGGGCACCGGAAGCCAGGAACTCGACATCCGGATCACCCTGATGGAGGTGTTCTGGTCGGTGGTCGCGATGTCGTCCGTCCACTCGGCGGGGCCGAACCCCTCGCTCTGCGCCTGCAGGTCGCCGCGATCCGGCTCCCACACACGTCCGTTGAACGTCGACAGCGTCGTGAGTCGCAGGTAGGGCGCCGTGTCCGCCGTCGTCGCCAACGTGAGCACCTCGACCGGGTTCGGCTGGCGCAGGTCATCGCCGAGCCGCAGTGACGCATCGACCGTGACGCCCGTGCCTGTGCCCGCGAGGCTCGCCGACACCGGCAGGACCGGTGCGACGATCACGGTCGCCGCGAGCGCCGCGACGCCGACGCCCGCGGCCACCGCCACCGATGTGCGTCGGGGCGATTCGGGGTTCTGAGCCGCCGTGTACCCCAGCAGGGCGAGGATCAGGATGCCGAGAATCACGAACCAGACGACGTTGACTCCGCCGAGGGTGACGATCATGGGCACGGATCCGACGACGGCCGTGAGAAGGCTGGCGAGGATCGCTCCGCGCTGCGCGACCAACTGGTCGAGCAGGATGGCGACGATGCCGAAGCCCACGCCCATCACGGCTTCGAGCCCGGGGGAGGCGGCGATCGGCGCAGAGCCGAACGTGATCTCCTCCCACGCCGCGGCCGCGAGCGCCTGGAATGTGAAGAAGGTCGCGTCGGTGGGGAAGAGGCCGAAGACCGCGGTGTCGCCGGCGACGAGCAGGGTCACGGTGCCCATCACCGCCACGATCTGCACGGCGATGGTGACGAGGTCGCGCGCCCAGGTCGGACGGCCGCGCATCAGAGTGCGCGACGCCATGCCGGTCAGCGCGGTGACGACGACCACCGCCAGGACCGCGAACGACCACGTGCCGGGCTCGATGACCGACGTGAACGGCCACATCGCGACGAGCCCTGCGGCCGCGGCCAGCACCGACGGCACGACCGTGCCGGCGGGCAGCTCGTGTTCGCGGTGCCACGAGAGGCGGGATCCGCGCTCGGCCTTTCGCTCAGCTCGTGACATCGGTCGCTCCCCGCTGCTCGGCGGGGCCGCCGATGCGGTCGGGCAGCACGTCTTCCCACGCCTCTGCGACATCGTCGCCCAGTCGCGCGAAACGCCAGCCGTGCTGCTCGGCTGCCGCTGCAGCACCGCGCTGCGGCGCGGTCGCGAACAGCATCGGGGCCGCGGCGCCGGAGGGGCGCAGCAGGGCGGCATCCTCTTCGTCGATCTCGCCTGTGATGTAGACGAGCGGGCCGGGAGGGGTGCCGCCGACCAGGGTCATGATGTCGCGTGCGTCCCCGCGCGGGCCGACCAGCGCGAGGGCGACGAGCAGACCGTCGCGGTCGTCTTCGTGACCGCGCAGGGTGCCCAGGAGCGTGCCGCTGCTGTCGATCACGTCGACGCCGTATCCCTCCTGCACGAGGTGCACGGCGACGGAGGCGCACATCGACACGGCGGTCTCGAACGCTCGATCCTCGTCGTCACCCGGGCGCGCCCAGCGCGCCGCGCTTCGGTCAAGGATCACGAGCGCGTCGGGGCTCGACTCCTCCTCTTCCTGGCGCACCATCAGCTGCCCGCGGTGCGCGGTCGCCCTCCAATGGATGCGACGCATCGAGTCGCCGGGAATGTAGCGGCGCGGCGACAGATTGTCGCTGCCCTGCCCGAGTCGGCTCGACGAGGTGTGCGCTGTGCCGCCGGCGGCGCCGACCTTGACGGTCAGCGGCGCGAGTGTGAACACCTCGGGCACGACCGTCACGGAGCGGGTCTCGCCGAATGCCTGCTCGCGCTGGGCGAGGCCGAACGGGTCGACCGTTCGCAGCACCAGTGGACCGATCGGCCATACACCGCGCCGCACACCGGTGATCAGGTAGCTCAGCTGGCCGGTCTCCGACGGGTACTCGCCGGCCGAATCGCCGGTGACCGCGGGCGGGAGCACATCGCGCCAGAGACCTCGCGGCACGCGCAGGGCGCGCAGAGTGAAGCGCAGCGTGACGCGAGAGGTCTCCGAGACCGTCAGCAGGTCGGTCGAGATCTGACGAGTGACCGTGCCCGCACGGCGCGGCACCCGCACGACGAGCACCGAGAAGGCGGTGAGCGCGAGCAGGAGGACGCCGATGTAGAGCAGGATCGGCGCGCCGACCATGTTCGCCGCTATCAGGCAGCCGAGACCGGAGAGGAGCGCACCCGTGCCCCGAAGGGTGAGGGTTCGACGGTGTGGCATGGCGAGCTGAGGGTCAGGAGCGCGCCGTCACGGGCACCCGCACGCGCTCGACGATCTGTCGCAGGGCCGCTTCCACGGGCTGGGCGCCCGCACGGTGCGCCCCGCGGGCCGGAAGAAGACGGTGCGCGAGAACAGGGACGATCAGCGCCGTCACGTCGTCGGGGATCACGAAGTCGCGTCCATCGAGCGCCGCCCAGACCTTCGCGGCCCGGATCAGCTGCAGGGTCGCCCTCGGACTCGCGCCGAGGTGCAGGTTGGGGTCGGCGCGGGTCGCCTGGGCGAGAGCGACCGTGTACTCCTCGAGTGCCGGGGCGACGTGCACCGAGCGAGCCCAGGCGATCAGCCCCGAGACCGACCCCGCGTTCGCGACGGCTCGCACCGCGGCGAGCGGGTTCACCGTGTCGCGCTGGCGGAGCATGAGGGCTTCGGCCGCCGCGTCGGGGTAGCCCATCGAGATGCGCATCATGAAGCGGTCGCGTTGAGCTTCGGGCAGCGCGTAGGTGCCCTCCATCTCGAGAGGATTCTGCGTCGCCACGACCAGGAAGGGGTTGGGAAGCATGTGCGTCGATCCGTCGACGGTCACCTGCCCCTCTTCCATGGCTTCGAGCAGCGCGGACTGCGTCTTCGGAGAAGAGCGGTTGATCTCGTCGGCGATCACGATGTGCGCGAACACCGCGCCGCGCTTGAACTCGAACTCCCGGTCGACGGGGTTGTAGACGCTCACGCCCGTCACATCACCGGGGAGGAGGTCGGGGGTGAACTGGATGCGGCGCACGGTGGCATCCACGCTCGCGGCCAGCGCGCGCGCCAGCACCGTCTTGCCGACTCCCGGTACGTCTTCGATCAGCAGGTGGCCCTCGGCGAGCAGGCACACGAGAGCGCTCCGCACGGCATCCGGCTTTCCGTCGATGACCCGTCCGACAGACTCGACGATGGCAGACGTCTGCGCGGCGAACTGCTCGGCATCGACGACGGCCGGGGTCAGGGGCGGGTTCTCTGGCATGCGTTCCCTCTCGCGTGGGCGCTGCGGTGCGCGTGATCTGATCGTAACCCGGCTGTCTACGGATGGGGTGGGAACCGTGCTCCGGGTCCGGGGCGCGGTGCGGTCCGCGACGCGACCGTCAGCCCCAGACGCGGGCGCGGGGCTCCGCGGCGTCGAGTCGATCGTCGGCGCTGCGGGCGATCCGCAGCAGCGCGAGCCCCTGGACTCCGGTGAGCTCGTGCAGCGTGCAGGTGCCGATCAGCGCCTGCCAGTGCTCGCGGAAGCGTTCGGCGTCACCGCGACGGCGAGCGATCAGCCGAGGCGCCGCCAGCAGAGTGCGTCCGGGCGAGAGGCGATCGGCGAGCCGCTCGAGCAACCGCAGCCGTGGCAGGCCGGCGGCGTCGATGCGCAGCAGGAAACGCGGAGTGCGCACCGGCGCGAACAGCTCCTCCACGGCGTCTGCGATCACGCGCGCGTCGTGGGCTGAGCCTCCCAGTTCGATGCGGATCCGGGTCGAATCCGCGTCGTCCGGTCGGGCCACGATCATGGCGTCGTCAACGGGGCCGATCCGGCCCGCGTCGTGCAGGGTGCGGGCGACGGCGATCGCTGCCGCCCGGTAGATCCCGGCGGGCCGCCGACGGTCGCGCAGCAGCCGGGCGAGCATCCGCAGCGATGAGACGGCGGCAGCGGCGGCGCCACCGCCGAGCGCGAGCGCGGCCCACAGCAGCGGGGCGACATCGACTCCCGACGCGATGAGCACGCCGACGAGCCCGCCGACTCCGGCCGTTCCGGCGACGAAGGATCCCACCGCGCCGGCACCCGCTGCCTGCGCAGTGCGCAGCAGCGGTGCGCGCGGGGCGCGACGCACCGCCACGACCTCACGTTCGCGCGGTTCATATCGCTCGCCGATCCGCCACTCGCTCCTGGTGCTGCTCCGGGTCGGCCACTGTTCGCGCAGCAGTGCGTCGAGATCGCCGATGGAGGTGGACGTGTCCTTGTCGAGTACTCGCTCCCATGCCTCGGCGACCGCGGTGGGGAGCGCGTGGCCGAGTCCGCTCACGATCCGACCGTCGCCGTCGGCGCTCAGACCCCACAGGTGCGAATGACGGCGGCGCAGTCGAGCCGGTTCAGACGAGTCGTCGAGGTCGACATCCGAGGGGATCAGGCAGACGACCGACCAGTTGTGCGCGACCTTCTCCGGCCAGTCCGGATCCAGCCGCAGGGTGCGGCCCCGAAGCTGCTGTGTGCCCGATGAGGTGGCCACGGTCGTGAGGTCGATCAGGGTGTTGACGGCCGGGCAGTCCCAGCCTTCGCCCAGAAGTCCGCGGGTGCCGACGAGCAGCCGTACGTCGCCTCGGCGGATCAGTTCCGACACCGCGCCGACGAGACGTCCGCTTCCGACGCCCCGCACCTCGAGATCGCGCACGGGCCCGATGCCCGCGGCGACTTCGACGTGTTCGCCGATCAGCTCGGCCAGCGCCCGGGCGAGGTCGACCGCATCGTCGGCGCGGACGCGCAGGTGCCCGGAGGTGAGCAGCACGGGCCGGAGCGCCGCGGTGGCGTCGTCGACGGCGAGCAGATCGAAAGTGCGCAGTGCCCCGGCCGGTGCGTCGCCGGACAGACCTCGGTTGTTGCCGTGCTCGACGAAGTCGGTGACGACGACTGCGCGGACGCGGTCGCCGTCGTCGCCGTCGAGCTCTCGGCGGAGGATCTCGACGGCCGCATGATCCTTCGCCGCCGAGAATGCCAGGGTGCTCTCGACCGGGTTGCGGCCGCGACGGATACCGCGGTCGGTGAGGGAATAGCCGAAGTCGGCCAGAGAGCGTCGGACGTACTCCCACTGTCGCGCGGCGGCGGGGTCCGACAGCAGTCGCACCTGGGCGAAGCGCGAGAGCACCGTGAGCAGGTCGTCGGTGGTGCAGCGCTCGAGCAGCACCGGCGGGATCGCGGCGACGAGCGGATGCTGTGGCGCGACCTCGCGCAGCACGACAGCGCAGGATCGTGTGAGGGGGAAGTCTGCAGAGAACGCACGGTCGAGGCGTGTGAGCGGCGTTCCCTCGCCGTCGGAGTCCTCTGCCGGTTGCAGCTGATGCTCCAGGTACGACACCGCGTCGGGCGTCGACAGCACCCGGGTGATCATCTCGTGCAGCAGGGCCTCGTGACGACGGATGAATCCGGCCTCTGCGGGCGTGGGCTCGGTGAACATCACGTGGTCGCGATAGGGGGCCAGATGGCCCTCCTTCACCACGGCGGGGGTCGGCACCTCGTAGTCGACCTCGCCGAGCAGCTGGCTGTAGTTCTCGAACTCGGTCTCGTCGTCGGGAGAGGGAAGGGTCGCGGTCAGGCCGATCAGCAGCGGTTCGACGCCGCTCTCGCGGATGCGACCGGCGAGGTACGCGACCACGATGGCCCAGTGATCGAGAAGGTGATGGCATTCGTCGAGCACGACCGTGCGCACACCCGCGGCCACGAGACGATCGATCAGGGCGAGGGCGTTCGGATGCAGCACGCGGGCGAGGTCGGCGGGCCGTCGCCTCGCGAAGTGCGAGCGCAGGCGCCGGGAGCGGGTGCGGATGCCGGAGCGGTACCTCCCCGGATTGTCGATCGCCAGTTCGGCGAGCCACGTCGCCGCGTCCGCCTCCATGCGCCCGCTCGCCGTGAGCTCCTCCACCCACACCGAGCGCGCGAGGTCGTCGAACGGCGAGCCGTCTCCGGTGACGCTGAGCAGCTGATAGGTCAGTGCCGTCAGATCGCCGATCCGCGCGGGGTCGTGCGAGACGGCCGCGGCCTGCGGTGCCAGCGCCCCAGCGGTGCGCACCCACTGCTGGCGGATCGTCACCGTGGGCGAGAGCACGAGGGTGCGATGGCCTTCGCGTGCGGCGAGCAGCAGGCCGAGCAGGGTCTTCCCGGAGCCGGGCGGGGCGACGATGTGCAGCGGACCCGCTCCTCCCGGTGCGAGACGCTCGAGGACCTCGGCCTGGTAGGTGCGAAGTGTGCCCGGAAAGCGCCACGTCGACAGGGGAGTGGCGGTGACGGGATCCATGACCTGCCCAGTCTGTCAAAGAGCGGGTGCCGACATCGGCTAGACTTGTCGACGGCTCTCCGCGTGGCGGCATCCAGGCCAATTCCCCCAGGGCGGAAACGCAGCAAGGGTAACCGGGCTCTGCTGGGTGCGCGGAGGGTCACTTTCTTTTTGTCAGCGTCCTCCGGGCCAGTCCTGACAGGATCGTGACGTGACAAGGCCAGATGTGATCAGCACCGCCGATTCCCCGCGCTCCAGTGCTCTCGGTCGTTTCGCAGCGCCTCTTCTGCTCGTCGCCCTGATGTGGGCTGTGCAGCTCGTCGACGCGGTCCTCCCCGGCTCTTTCACGGGCTTCGGGCTCCGGTCGTGGGATCTCTCGGGCCTCGGCGGCATCGTCGTCGGTCCTCTTCTGCATGCGGATTGGGCGCACCTGATCGGCAACACCGTGCCGCTTCTCGTGCTCGGCTGCCTCGTCGCGGTCGAGGGCGCACGCCGGTTCTGGACCGTCACCGCGTTCGCCGCCGTGATCGGCGGCCTCGGCACGTGGCTCGTGAACTCCCCGGGGGCGTTGACGGTCGGGGCGTCGGGCCTCGTCTTCGGATACTTCGGATACACCGTGATGCGGGTCTTCGCGCCGGGAAGAGTGGCACACCGCGTTCTCTACGCGATCGTCGCGCTCATCGTCATCGGCCTCTACGGCGGATCCATGCTCGCGGGCGTCGTCGGCGTGCGCGAGGGCATCTCGTGGCAGGCGCATCTGTTCGGCGCGATCGGCGGCGGCCTCGCCGCGTTCGTCGGCAGAGGCAGCACCACGACCCGAGGCTCATGAGCACGACCAGGAGCACCCGAGGAGCCGCGACTCGCAAGAAGCCGGCCGGAAAGAAGCCGGCCGGAAGGAAGCCGGCCGGCAGAAAGCCGACAGCCAGGAAGTCGGCGAGAGGGAAGGCGCCGACCCGTCTGAGCTCGCACACGCGTCGTGCGTCGCCGCGTCGTCGAGCGCAGCAGCGGATGCGCCGAGCGAAGCTGCTGCGTCGCATCGCGTTGTCCGTCGCGGCCGTGATCGTCGTCGCGCTCGCCGCGGTGCTGATCCCGCTGGGGCTCGCTCACGAGAAACCGCTGGCGATCTGCATCACCGATCCGACCACGTTCCCCGAGTCTGGCGTGGCGGGGTGGCAGGGCGAGCAGCTCGAGAATGCCGCGACCATCATGCAGACGGCGACCGCGCTCGGCTTCGGTCGCGACGGTCAGATCCTCGGGGTGATGACGGCGATGGGGGAGAGCAGCCTGAACAACATCGATTACGGAGACTGGGAGACGATCGGGTTCACCAACCCCGACGGCAGCCGAACGACGAGCATCGGACTCTTCCAGCAGCAGCACTGGTGGGGGTCGGCCGAGCAGCGCATGGACCCGGCGACCGCCGCGACGCTGTTCTACGAACGTCTCGCGAGGGTGCCCGACTGGCAGTCGATGGATCCGTCCCTCGCGATCCACCGGGTGCAGATCAACGTCGACCCCACCTACTACACGCGCTACGCGTCGGATGCCACGGCTGTGGTCGACGCTCTCTCCAGCCCCTGCTGAGCGTTTTCGCACGGCTGTCAACCCAGCGAGATCATGAGGTCGTGCACCTAGGGTGGAGCTGTGGCGCAGAGCATATACATCACCTCGGCCGAAGGCCATACAGGCAAGTCGACCATCGCCCTCGGTGTGCTCGATGCGCTCATGCGCGTCACGCCCCGGGTCGGCGTCTTCCGTCCGATAGCGCGGTCGGTCACCGAGCGCGACGACGTGCTCGAGCTGCTGCTCGCGCACGACGGAGTGCACCTCGACTACGAGGACTGCATCGGCGTGACCTACGACGATGTGCGTGACGATCCCGACCGGGCGCTCTCGACGATCGTCGCTCGGTTCAAGGCCGTCGAGGCGCAGTGCGACGCCGTGGTCATCATCGGCAGCGACTACACCGATGTCGCCAGCCCCGCAGAGCTCGGGTACAACGCCCGGATCGCCGCGAACCTGGCTGCGCCCGTGCTGCTCGTGCTGAGCGGTCGCGATCAGCAGCGTCAGGCCGAGCAGCTGGGAACCACCACCGCCCGCACTCCCGCCGCGGTCGGGCAGATCGGGGCGCTCGCGCTCTCCGAACTCGAGGTCGAGCGCGCCGAGCTGTTCGCGGTGATCGTGAATCGAGCCGACCCCGAGCAGCTCGACGGGATCGAGGAGGCGGTCGCAGCGGTGCGTCCGCAGAAGACCACGCCCGTCTGGGCGATCCCCGAGGACCGCACGCTGGTGGCGCCGTCGATCGACGGCATCCTCGCGGCCGTCGACGGCCGGCTCATCAAGGGCGACCCTGATCGTCTCGGCCGCGAGGCCCTGACGATCGTGGTCGCGGGCATGTCGATGGTCAACGTGCTTCCCCGGCTCACGGAGGAGTCGGTGGTGGTGATCCCCGCCGACCGCACCGAGGTGCTGCTGGCGACGCTGCTCGCCGATGCCTCCGGCACGTTCCCGCGGGTCGCGGGCATCATCCTCAACGGCCCTTTCCCTCTTCCCGAGCCGATCGTGCAGCTGCTCGACGGCTTCACCTCGACCGTGCCGATCATCGCGACGGACCTGGGCACCTACGACACCGCGGTGCGCGTGATGGGAGCGCGGGGTCGCATCTCTCCCGAGTCCCGCGGCCGCTACGATCGCGCGCTGGGGCTCTTCCAGACCCATGTCGACATCGCCGAGCTCACCACCCAGCTGGGGCTCGCCGAGTCGCGCGTCGTGACTCCGCTGATGTTCGAGTACGGACTCATCGAGCGCGCACGCTCCGACCGTCGGCGCATCGTGCTGCCGGAGGGCGATGACGATCGCATCCTCCGCGCGGCCGCCACTCTGCTGGCGCGCGAGGTCGCGGACCTCACGATCCTCGGCGACGAGTCGGCGATCCGGGCGCGCGCCGTCGAGCTCGGCGTCGACATCTCGGCGGCACAGGTGATCAGCCCGACCGATCCCGAGATGGTCGAGCGCTTCGCGACGGAGTATGCGCGGCTGCGCGCGCACAAGGGCATCACACTGGCACAGGCGGCCGACACCGTCACCGACGTCTCGTACTTCGGAACGATGATGGTGCACCTCGGGCTCGCCGACGGCATGGTCTCGGGCGCCGCCCACACGACAGCACACACCATCCGTCCGTCGTTCGAGATCATCAAGACGAAGCCGGGAGTCACCGTCGTGTCGAGCGTCTTCCTCATGGCGCTCGCCGACCGCGTGCTCGTGTACGGCGACTGCGCGGTGATCCCGGATCCGACCAGCGAGCAGCTGGCCGACATCGCGATCTCGTCTGCGGCGACCGCGCAGCAGTTCGGCATCGAGCCCCGCATCGCGATGCTGTCGTACTCGACCGGGGAATCGGGATCGGGCGCCGACGTCGACAAGGTCCGCGCGGCCACCGCCCTCGTGCACGAGCGCGCCCCGGAGCTGCTCGTCGAGGGGCCGATCCAGTACGACGCCGCCGCAGACGCCGCGGTGGCGAAGGCGAAGCTCCCCGACTCCGCGGTGGCCGGCCGCGCGACCGTCTTCGTCTTCCCCGACCTCAACACCGGCAACAACACCTACAAGGCCGTGCAGCGCTCGGCGGGCGCCGTCGCGATCGGCCCGGTGCTGCAGGGGCTCAACAAGCCGATCAACGACCTGTCGCGCGGTGCGCTGGTCGACGACATCGTCAACACCGTGGCGATCACCGCCATCCAGGCGCAGTCCGAAGGAGCGACGGCGTGAGCGCGATCCTCGTCATCAACAGCGGGTCCTCGTCGCTCAAGTACAGCCTGATCGACATCGAGAACGAGAACGAGCTCGCCGCAGGGCTCATCGAGCGGATAGGTCAGGACCTCAGCGCGGTCCGGCACACGGTCCGTCCGGACACCACTGCGGATGCGGTCGTGGCGATGCTCGACGCCTCGTACGACTCCGAGCGCCCCGTCGCCGATCACGGCGCGGCCTTCACGGTGATGCTCGAGCAGTTCGCCGAGCATGGTCCGCTGCTCGACGAGCATCCTCCGGTCGCGGTCGGTCACCGCGTGGTGCACGGCGGGGCGCGGTTCTATGCGCCGACGCTCGTGACTCAGAACGTCGAGGAGCAGATCGAGGAGCTCTCGGTGCTCGCCCCGCTGCACAACCCGGCGAACCTGGCCGGGATCGTCGCGGCGAAGGCGGTGTTCTCCGGCGTGCCGCACGTCGCCGTGTTCGACACGGCCTTCCACCAGACCCTCCCTCCGGCCGCCTACACGTACGCGATCGACGCCGAGCTCGCCGCCGAGCACCGGGTGCGTCGATACGGATTCCACGGCACGAGCCACCAGTTCGTGAGCGAATCGGCCGCCGCGTTCCTCGAACGCGACCTCGGCACACTGCGGCAGATCGTCTTCCACCTCGGCAACGGCGCATCGGTGACCGCGATCGACGGTGGACGATCGGTCGAGACGTCGATGGGGCTGACGCCGCTCGAAGGGCTCGTGATGGGAACCCGCTCGGGAGACCTCGACCCCGCGGCGCTGGTGCATCTGTCGCGGAGAGCCGGATATTCGATCGACGATCTCGACGTGCTCCTGAACTCGCGCAGCGGCCTGAAGGGACTCGCGGGGCACAGCGACATGCGCGACATCCTCGCGGGCAGGGATGCCGGAGACGCGGCGTCGACGCTCGCGTTCGACGTCTACATCCACCGCCTGCGCGCCTACGCGGGGTCGTACATCGCCCAGCTCGGCGGGGTCGACGTGATCTCCTTCACCGCGGGGGTCGGCGAGAACGCGGCCGTCGTGCGCGCAGAGGCGATGGCCACGCTCGGATTCGCCGGGGTCGAGATCGATCAGGGGCGCAACACCGCGCGGCAGCGCGGCATCCGACGGATCTCCACCGACGACTCGCGGGTCACCGTGCTCGTCGTGCCCACCGACGAGGAGCTCGAGATCGCGAGACAGACCTCTCGCATGCTCTGATCGACACGCCTCGGGGGTTACCGCCCGGCGCCGGGCCGCACTACGCTTGCACAGTGGCACGGAGAGGTGCCGGAACAACCCCTCGTCCTTCTCCTGGAGGCTCCTGTGCCCGAAGCTCTGCCCGATCCGCTCCGCGCCGAAGGCGTCCTGTTCGACCTCGACGGGGTGCTGACGCCGACCGCCGAGGTGCACATGCGCGCGTGGAAGGTCGTGTTCGACGACGCGTTCGAACGCTGGGGGATCACGCCGGCGTACTCGGACGCTGACTACTTCGACTACGTCGACGGCAAGAAGCGCTATGACGGCGTGGCGAGCCTGCTGCGCAGCCGCAACGTCGAGATCCCCTGGGGAGCGGTCGACGACCCGCCCGAGGCCGAGACGATCTGCGGCATCGGCAATCGCAAGAACGCCGCATTCGCCGAGTCCCTGCGGGGCGAGGGCATCGCACCGTTCCCCGGCTCGCTGGCGCTCGTCGAGAAGCTGCACGCGGCCGGCATCCCGATCGGCGTCGTCTCCAGCTCCAAGAACGCCGAAGAGGTGCTCGCCGCCGCCGGCCTCCGCTCGTTCTTCCGCGTCGTGGTCGACGGTGTCGTCGCAGAACGCGACAACCTCGCCTCGAAGCCCGCCGCCGACATGTTCAGCGCCGGTGCCGCGGCGCTGGGCGTGGATCCCGCCCGCAGCATCGCCGTCGAGGATGCCACCTCGGGAGCGGCCTCCGCGGCCGCAGCCGGGTTCGGGGTCGTCGTCGGCGTCGACCGCGGCACCGGAGCCGACGCGCTGCGCGCCGCCGGTGCCACCGTCGTCGTCAGCGATCTCGACGTGTTCGTCGACACCGCCGCCGACGAGGGTGCGCGCTCCGATTCAGACTCCGCCGACCAGGACACCCGCTCCGACAACGAGGACCCCGCATGATCGACCGCGACCGCTTCCCCGTCGACCCCTGGCGACTCATCGAGACGCGATACTCCGAAGACGGAGTGGCCGAGACCCTGTTCGCCGTCGGCAACGGCTACCTCGGGCTCAGGGGCAACCACATCGAGGGTCGTGGTGCCCATGAGCACGGCACCTTCATCAACGGTCTGCACGAGACCTGGCCGATCCGGCACGCCGAGCAGGCGTACGGCTTCGCCGAGGTCGGGCAGACGATCGTCAACGCACCGGATGCCAAGGTCATGCGCGTGTACGTCGACGACGAGCCGATCTCGTTCGACGAGGCCGACGTGCGCGAGTACCGCCGCACGCTCGACATGCGCACCGGCGTGCTCGAGCGCGTCGTGGTGTGGGAGACGCCGTCGGGCAAGCGCGTGCGCATGCGCGATGAGCGCATCGTCAGCTTCGAGGAGCGTCACCTCGCCGTGCTCCGTCTCGAGGTCGTCGTCGAGAACGCCGACGCCCCCGTCACCGTCAGCTGCCAGATGATCAACCGCCAGGACGGCGCCGGCGTCTACGCGGGCACCCCCAACCAGGCGAAGGGCGGATTCGATCCGCGCAAGGCCGAGAAGATCGCCGAGCGCGTGCTCGAGCCCGGCGAGTACTGGCAGGACGGATTGCGCTCGGCGCTGTCGTACAGCGTCGCCGACTCCGGAATGACGGTCGCCGTCGTCGCCGATCACATCATCGAGACCGAGAACGACTACACGTCGCGCACGCTGATCGAGGCCGACATCTCGAAGAACGTGTTCCGCGTGCAGGCGAAGGCCGGAGTGCCCATCACGGTCACCAAGCTCGTCAGCTACCACACCTCCCGGGGCGTGCCGGCTCGCGAGCTCGTCGATCGCTGCCGTCGGTCGCTTGACCGCGTCGCCGTCGAGGGCGTCCAGGCCCAGTTCGACCGGCAGGCCGAGTGGCTCGCCGCCTTCTGGGGCCGCAGCGATGTGCAGATCGGCGGTCACGACGACATCCAGCAGGCGACCCGCTGGTGCCTCCTGCAGCTCGCTCAGGCGTCGGCGCGCGCCGACGGAACGGGTGTGCCTGCGAAGGGCGTCTCGGGATCCGGATACAGCGGCCACTACTTCTGGGACACCGAGATCTATGTGCTCCCGTTCCTCACCTACACGTCGCCGCAGTGGGCGCGCAACGCGCTTCGGGCGCGAGTGCTCATGCTGCCTGCAGCCCGCCGAAGGGCCGCGCAGCTCAATGAGGCGGGCGCGCTGTTCCCCTGGCGCACGATCAACGGCGAAGAGGCGTCGGCCTACTACGCGGCCGGCACCGCTCAGTACCACATCAACGCCGACGTCAGCTTCGCGCTCGGCAAGTACGTGCGTGCGACCGGCGACGAGGACTTCCTGCGCCGTGAGGGCATCGACATCGCCATCGAGACGGCTCGCCTCTGGGCCACGCTCGGCTTCTGGCGCACCTCGCGGCTCGTCGCCGACACGAAGGACGACGACGGCATCGAGACCTTCCACATCCACGGCGTGACGGGGCCTGACGAGTACACGACCGTGGTCAACGACAACCTCTACACGAACGTCATGGCGCGCTACAACCTGCGCTACGCGGCGAGGGTCGTGCGAGAGGCGCAGGAGGTCGACGGCGAGGAGTTCGCCAGAGTCGTCGAGCGCACCGGGCTCGCCGAGGGCGAGGCGGAGGGATGGGAGCGCGCCGCCGACGCGATGTTCATCCCGTTCAGCGAGAGCCTCGGCATCCACCCGCAGGACTCGCTGTTCCTCGAGCGCGAGGTATGGGATCTGGCCCACACGCCGAAGGAGCAGCGCCCGCTGCTGCTGCACTTCCACCCGCTCGTCATCTACCGGTTCCAGGTGCTCAAGCAGGCGGATGTCGTGCTCGCACTGTTCCTGCAGGGCAACCACTTCACGCCGGAGGAGAAGAAGGCGGACTTCGACTACTACGACCCGCTGACCACCGGTGACTCGACGCTGTCGGCGGTCGTGCAGTCGATCCTCGCCGCCGAGGTCGGCTACCAGGATCTCGCTCTGCAGTACTTCCGCCAGTCGCTGTTCGTCGACCTGCACGACCTGCACCACAACGCGGCAGACGGCGTGCACGTCGCCTCCGCCGGTGGCGTGTGGACGGCTCTCGTGTGCGGCTTCGGCGGCATGCGCGACTACGCCGGCGAGCTCAGCTTCGACCCGCGGCTGCCCGCCGACTGGCCGTCGCTGTCGTACCCGCTGCAGTGGCAGGGGTCCGCATTGCAGATCACGCTCACGACGGACGAGCTGCGTGTCCGCGTGGACAGCGGAGACCCGGTGTCGTTCACGGTGCGCGACGTCGCATACATCGCCACGGCCGATCGCGAGGTCGTCGTGCCGCTCGCGGACCAGGGCCCGCTGATCCCCGGCCGCCCGTCGCTGCGACAGTTCGCGGACGCTCTCCGTGAAGACGGGACGCGCCTGTCGGCATCCGTCCCGGTGATCACGACCGCGATCCCCATCATCGAATCGATCGACTGAGGGTGCTGATCACTGCAGCGCTGTTCGGGCTGGCGCCCGCGCTGCTCCTGCTGGTGCTCGCCGTGGTCGAGCGTGCGCGCTCCGCGCAGCGCGTGGCGTCGCCCGGGGCGCGGTTCACGCCCGCAGAGGGCGCGACCGTGCTGTACGACGCACTGCTGCTGAATGCGGATCGGAAGGCGGTCGCCGCCGCTCTGATCGACCTGGCCGTGCGCCGCAAGGTGCGGCTGCTGGTCGATGCAGATGCGGCGGAGTCGGGCGGGTCGCGAAAGCGTGCGCCTGTCGGCATGGAGATCGTCGACGGCGCGACGTTCACGCCCGAGGAGCTCAGCGTCCTCGAGGCGCTGTTCGGTCCGGATCACACTCCGGGGCGAGTGCGACGGTTCAGCTCGGATGCTCGGGCGCTGCACCGCCGAGTGCGCGGAGTCCTCGACGAGACGGAGAAGCGACTCGCGTCCGCGGGGCTCATCGCCCGGGGACGACGCGGGTGGGCCACGTTCCTGATCCGCGTCGCTGCCGTGCTGGTGATCGGGGTCTGCCTGCTCCTGCTCGTCGCCGCCTGGGCGGTGAGCGAACCGGGAGCCGCGCTCTACGTGGTGCTGATCGCCGGTCTGGTCGTCGCGATCGCCGCCATCGCGGTCGCACCGCGGCCGTGGCGCCGATTCCGCCCGGCCGCGCAGCCGATGCGCGCGCATCTCGCCGGGATGCGCGAGTACATCGCCCTCGCCGAGGCGGAGCCGCTGCGGTTCTCGCAATCCGCCGGGGGAGCAGAGCTGAGGGCGGATGTCTCTGCTGAGGCCTCGAGCGCACGACTCCAGAGGTTCCTGCTCAACGAGCGACTGCTGCCCTATGCGGTGCTCTTCGGCCTCGAACGATCGTGGACGGCTGTGCTGCAGACCGAGTCGCGGGAGCTGTGCGTCGCCGAGGGGATCGATGGCGCCATGGAGGTGGCGGGGGCCGTGATCGACGTGATCGAGCTCGTGGGCGGCGTCGTGCATCTCGTGAGCGCGGTCGGCGAGCTCGTCGACGCGACAGGTGGGGTCGTCGAAGTCGTCGGCGGCGTCTTCGAGGCCGTGTCTTCCTGATTCCTCGCCGCTCGTCGGCGGCCTGAGCGGCGCGTCGGGGATCGCCCGCACGATCGTCGGCGCCCGGCTGCCGGAACGTCCGTGGCACGCCGTAGGCTGTTCTGGTGACCACAGCCCTCTACCGCCGCTACCGCCCCGAGTCGTTCGGCGAGATGATCGGGCAGTCCCAGGTGACCGAACCTCTGATGACCGCCCTCCGCGGCGACCGTGTCGGCCACGCGTACCTGTTCTCCGGACCCCGTGGATGCGGAAAGACGACGTCTGCGCGCATCCTCGCCCGCTGCCTCAACTGCGCGGAGGGGCCGACCGATGTGCCCTGCGGCACCTGCCCGAGCTGCGTCGAGCTGTCGCGCGCCGGCGGCGGATCACTCGACGTCGTCGAGATCGATGCGGCCAGCCACAACGGCGTCGACGATGCCCGCGACCTGCGCGAGCGGGCGACGTTCGCTCCCAGCCGCGACCGTTACAAGATCTTCATCCTCGACGAGGCGCACATGGTGACGCCGCAGGGGTTCAACGCTCTCCTGAAGCTCGTCGAAGAGCCGCCGGAGCACGTCAAGTTCATCTTCGCGACGACCGAGCCCGAGAAGGTTCTCGGCACCATCCGCTCGCGCACGCACCACTACCCGTTCCGTCTGGTGCCGCCGGCCGCGATGCTCGAGTACGTCGAGAAGCTGTGCGGTGAAGAGGGCGTGGTCGCTGAGCGCGGCGTGCTGCCCCTGGTGGTTCGGGCAGGCGGCGGCTCCCCGCGAGACACGCTCTCGCTGCTCGACCAGCTGATCGCCGGGTCCGATTCGCCCGCGGGCTCCGAGACGGTGACCGTCGCCTACGAGCGCGCGGTCGCTCTCCTCGGCTACACGCACGCGGCGCTGCTCGACGAGATCGTCGACGCGCTCGCCGCCGCCGACGCGGCCGCGGCGTTCCCCGCCATCGACCGCGTGGTGCAGACCGGCCAGGACCCGCGTCGTTTCGTCGACGACCTGCTCGAACGCCTGCGTGACCTCATCGTGATTGCCGCGGTCGGCGCCGGGGCATCCTCCGTGCTTCGCGGCATCGCCGACGACGAGCTCGCTCGCATGCGCACCCAGGCGGACTCCTTCGGATCGGCGCGGCTGTCGCGCACGGCTGACATCGTCAGCGCCGCGCTCGACGACATGTCGGGCGCCACGTCGCCCCGACTGCACCTCGAGCTGATGGTCGCTCGTGTGCTGGCATCAGGAGGGGGAGCGGAGACGGCCGCCGCCGTCCCGTCCGCGCAGAGTGCCTCCGCGGCACCGGCACGCGCGACGGTTCCTCCTGCTGCGGGGACTCAGCCCGCTGCCGCTCCCCGTGCTGCGGCTGTCCAGCCCGCTGCGGCCGGTGCGCCCGCTGCCGGGACCCAGCGCGTCGCCGAGTCGGCCGACGTCGGGTCTGCTGACGTCGGGTCGGACGCCGTGGCTGAGACCGCGGTGGTCGAGAACGCGGTGGTCGAGAACGCGGACGCCGAGCCCGCGGCATCGGGTGACGCGACATCGACGCCGCCGGCCGCACCGACCGCCGAGACCGCCCCGCCGTCGGGGCCTGTCGCGTTCGAGCAGATCACCGCCGCCTGGCCGGCCGTGCTCAAGCGACTCGAGAGCGTCAGCCGCACGTCGTGGCTGCTGGCCACCGCCGTGCAGCCACTCGCGTTCGTCACAGAGACCGAGGTGCTCACCCTCGGCTTCGCCAGCCAGCACGACGTGGCGAAGTTCAAGGGGACGACGCCGGGTTCCGGTCCGTCCGACCATCTGCGCGGAGCCATCGAGCAGGAACTCGGTGTGCGCGTCAAGTACCTGCCTGCGCCGATGCCCGCGGGTGGTGCGCCTCGCCAGCCCTCGTCGCCCTCGGCGGCGCGCCCGACAGATGACGCGCCCGCATCGGAGCCTGCGTCAGCGGGTTCACAGCGCGCTCAGCCCTCGCCTCCGCAGACTTCTTCTGCTGACGTACAGCGCGCTGAGACGCCCGCTGCTCGGACGTCGCAACCTCAGGCACACGGTGCGTCCGCCGCTCCGGTGACCGAATGGGCGGTCGCGTCGATCCCGGCATCCGAGGTCGCAGTGCCCGTGCCGGTGGCAGCTCCGGCACCCGCCGCGGCGACGACCGCGCAGGCCGCTCCTGCCTCAGCGCCGATGGCGACACCGACGACCCCCGGCGACGATCGGCCCTCCGGAGGAGACGAGCCGCCGCCTCCCCTCGACGACGAGCCGCCCTATTTCGACGACGAGCCGCCCTACGACCCGTCTTACGAGCCTGCGCCCACATCGCAGGCCGCACCGGCGGCCGCCCGCGCGCAGTCGGCGTCTCCCTCCGCATCCGCGGGGCAGACGCCCGTGCAGGCAGCCCCGGTGCGCAGAGTGGCTTCGGCCGCAGCAGCCCCGGTGATCACCGAGCGCACCCCCGCCGGGGGAGTCCAGCGCTACGGTGAGGCCGTGATCCGCCAGGTGCTCGGCGCGACGTTCGTTCGCGAAGAGCCCTACGAGCCCCCGACGAGGTTCTCCTGATGTATGACGGAATCGTCCAGGAGCTGATCGACGAGTTCGGCCGGCTCCCCGGAATCGGCCCCAAGTCCGCGCAGCGCATCGCATTCCACATCCTGCAGACGCCGACGTTCGACGTCGCGCGGCTCGCCGAGCTTCTCGTCGAGGTGCGGGTGCGGGTGCGTTTCTGCGAGATCTGCGGCAACGTCTCAGAGCAGGATCGCTGTGCGATCTGCCGCGATCCCCGACGCAATACCGCCCTCATCTGCGTGGTCGAAGACGCGAAGGACGTCGCCGCGATCGAACGCACCCGCGAGTTCCGTGGCCTCTACCACGTGCTCGGTGGTGCGATCAGCCCGATCGCCGGCATCGGGCCGGACGACCTGCGCATCGCGCAGCTGATGTCTCGTCTCGCCGATGCCACGGTGCAAGAGGTCATCCTCGCGACCAACCCCAACCTCGAGGGTGAGGCGACGGCCAGCTATCTCAGCCGCCTGCTCACCACCATGCAGATCACGGTGTCCCGCCTCGCTTCCGGCCTTCCGGTCGGCGGCGACCTCGAGTACGCCGACGAGGTCACCCTCGGCCGCGCATTCGAGGGCCGGCGCGTGCTGTGAGCACCCAGGGCGGCTTCACACGACGCGGCTGGCTGCTCTTCGGGGCCATGGCGCTGCTGTGGGGTGTGCCCTACCTGTTCATCAGCATCGCGGTCGAGTCGCTCTCGCCTCCCGTCATCGTCGCTGGGCGCACTCTCATCGCGGCCCTGCTGCTGCTGCCGTTCGCTCTCCGAGGCGGTGCGCTGAGAGCGGCGTGGAAGCACTGGCCCTGGGTGCTCGCCTTCGGGCTCGTCGAGATGGCCGGCCCGTTCGTGCTGCTCGGTCACGCCGAGATGACCCTGCCCTCCGGCATGACCGGTCTGCTCGTCGCCACCGTGCCGCTGTTCGCCGCCCTCATCGCCCTGGGCGGAGGAGACCGGGGCGTGCTGCGCCCGGCACGCGGGATCGGTCTTCTCGTGGGCTTCATCGGCGTCGCGATCGTCGTCGCCGGCCCAGGACTCTTCGGCGGCGAGGTCAGTCTGCTCGCGGCCGGCGAGGTGCTGCTGGTCGCCATCCTCTATGCGATCGCGCCCTTCATCGTCGCGCGCAAGCTGAACGACGTCCCCTCGCTCGGCACCATCACGCTGTCCCTGCTCATGATCGGCGTGATCTATCTGCCCATCGGTCTGCTCACGCAGCACGAGGTGCCCACGCTTCCCTCGATCTTCGCGCTCCTGGCGCTGGCCGTCATCTGCACCGCTGTCGCCTTCCTGGCGTTCTTCGCGCTCATTCGTGAGGTCGGCCCTGTTCGTGCGCCGCTGTTCACCTACGTCAACCCGGTCGTGGCGATCGTCCTCGGGGCGATCGTCCTCGCCGAGCCCCTGACCCCGGGACTGCTCCTCGGATTCCCGCTCATCATCGTGGGCTGCTGGTTCGCCGCCACGGGCGGACGCCTCCGCCCGCAGGCATCCGCCGGCCCCGCTCTGGCCGCCACACCACTTCCGCCGGCTCCCTGACCTCTTCGCCGCCGAGCACGCCTTCGGATGCCGTGGCCTACGCGCCGCGGCGTGACTCCAGAGGCCGACCTCTACGTCACGAGGTCCGAAACTGTGCCGGCCCACCCCTGACTTCGCCCGCAGCGTCACATGCGACGAAGCGCATATGCGCCGATCGTAGAATGAGGGTGGGCGGATCCGCCCGACATCCCAGGGAGTGAACGTGGCCCTCATCGTGCAGAAGTACGGCGGCTCCTCAGTCGCCGACGCAGAGAGCATCAAGCGCGTCGCCAAGCGCATCGTGGACACGCGACGAGCGGGGCACGACGTCGTCGTCGCCGTGAGCGCGATGGGCGACACGACCGACGAGCTGCTCGATCTCGCCAACGAGGTCGCGCCGATCCCCGCCCCGCGCGAGCTCGACATGCTGCTCTCGAGCGGTGAGCGCATCTCGATGGCGCTGCTCGCCATGGCCATCCACTCGATGGGCTTCGAGGCGCGTTCGTTCACCGGCAGCCAGGCCGGAATGATCACCGACTCGCAGCACGGCGCGGCGCGCATCGTCGACGTCACGCCCGTCCGCCTGCGCGAAGCCCTCGACGAGGGGGCGATCGTCATCGTCGCCGGGTTCCAGGGCTTCAACCGCGACACCCGCGACATCACCACGCTCGGTCGTGGCGGCTCCGACACGACGGCCGTCGCCTTGGCCGCGGCCCTCGATGCGGATGTCTGCGAGATCTACAGCGACGTCGACGGAATCTTCACGGCTGACCCGCGCGTCATCCCGAAGGCGCAGAAGCTCGACCACATCGGCAGCGAGGAGATGCTCGAACTCGCCGCCAACGGCGCCAAGGTGCTCTACATCCGCGCCGTCGAGTACGCACGCCGCCACGGCGTCCTGATTCACGCCCGTTCGACGTTCTCGTCGTCCGAGGGCACATACGTTCTGGGCGAGGGCATGAAGAACCCTCGCGAAGCCGAGGGAGCAGCAGCCATGGAAGAACCGATCGTCGCCGGTGTCGCCACCGATTTCGGCCAGGCCAAGATCACTGTCGCGGGCGTCCCCGACGTTCCGGGCAAGGCCGCGGAGATCTTCAAGATCGTCGCCAGATCGGGTGCGAACGTCGACATGATCGTGCAGAACGTGTCGGCCACCGGCCGCACCGACATCTCGTTCACGGTTCCCAAGGCCGACTCGGCCGCGGCGCTCAAGGCGCTCGCGGGAGAGCAGACCGAGGTCGGCTTCCAGAACCTCGTGCACGACGACCAGATCGGCAAGCTGTCGGTCGTGGGCGCCGGCATGCGCACGCACTCCGGTGTCTCGGCGGTGCTGTTCGAAGCGCTGTCGGCCGGGGGCATCAACATCGAGATGATCTCGACCTCCGAGATCCGCATCTCGGTCGTGCTCCGAGACACAGACCTGGCCGAGGCCGCCCGCACCGTGCACACCGCATACGGACTCGACGGCGACGCCGAGGCGACCGTCCACGCCGGCACCGGCCGCTGATCGAGCACGGACGGCGGGGATCTCCCCGCTGGGCTGACGCTCCGCCCGGGTACTGACCGCCGGGCGGGAATCATCCAGCCGGTCGTGCCGCGCCAGCCAGCCGGTCGTACGGCCGCCGGCCAGCGGGTCGGCGGCCTCGACGGTCCTCGACCGGCGCACGGCACGATAGACTCACCGAAACCCTGACATCGGCGCCAGGCGCGGCATCCGCACCCCGACGTCGCGCCCGAAGCCTCGCATGCAGCACTGCACGACGCCAAGGAACATCATGACCCGCATCTCCGACTCAGGACTCTCCGTCGCCATCGTGGGCGCCACCGGCCAGGTGGGCACCGTGATGCGCGAGATTCTCATCGAGCGATCCTTCCCGATCCGCGAGCTGCGCCTGTTCTCGTCGTCGCGCTCGGCGGGCACGGCCATCGAGTTCGGCGGAGCGACGGTCATCGTCGAAGACGTCGAGACCGCGGATGCCGGGGGCATCGACATCGCCCTCTTCTCGGCCGGTGCGACCGCCAGCCGCGCGTACGCTCCGCGATTCGCCGAGGCCGGAGCCGTCGTCGTCGACAACTCCAGCGCCTGGCGCAACGACCCCGAGGTTCCGCTCGTCGTCAGCGAGGTCAATCCGCATGCGATCGACGACCGCCCTCGCGGCATCATCGCGAACCCGAACTGCACGACGATGGCCGCGATGCCGGCGCTGAAGGCCTTGGATGCCGAAGCCGGCCTCGAGCGGCTCATCGTCTCGACCTACCAGGCCGTCTCCGGCTCCGGTCTCGCCGGTGCGCAGGAGCTCCTCGGCCAGGTCGAGGGCGTGCTCGCCCAGGGCGACACACTGCGTCTCGTGCACGACGGCTCGTCCATCGACTTTCCCGAGCCCGAGAAGTACATCGCCCCGATCGCCTTCGACGTCATCCCGTTCGCGGGCAACCTCGTCGACGACGGCCAGAACGAGACCGACGAAGAGAAGAAGCTGCGCAACGAGAGCCGCAAGATCCTCGAGCTTCCCGATCTGCGCGTCGCCGGCACCTGCGTGCGTGTGCCGGTCTTCACGGGCCACTCCCTCTCGATCAACGTCGAGTTCGCGAGAGACATCACCCCCGAGCGCGCCACCGAGGTGCTGTCCGCAGCGCCCGGCGTCGTCCTCGAAGAGGTGCCCACCCCGCTGCAGGCCGCGGGCAAGGACCCGAGCTTCGTGGGCCGCATCCGCGCCGACCAGTCCGCACCCGAGAACAAGGGTCTCGTGCTGTTCATCAGCAACGACAACCTGCGCAAGGGCGCGGCGCTGAACGCCGTGCAGATCGCCGAGATCCTCGCCGAGCGCCTGGCCGTCATAGCCTGACCGCATCTCCGTCATGCGGAACCGGTCTGGTCAGGCCGGCCCGCGTGGTCAGCAGTGCCGTGACCTCGAACTAGACTGTTCCGGTGACCGAAACCGTCGATGTCGTCTTGATCGGTGGTGGCATCATGAGCGCCACCCTGGGTACCCTGCTGCACGAATTGCAGCCGGATTGGAAGATCGTCGCCTTCGAGCGACTCTCCGATGTGGCTCAGGAGTCGTCCAACCCCTGGAACAACGCGGGCACAGGCCACGCGGCCCTCTGCGAGCTGAACTACATGCCGCAGCAGAAGGGTGCTCCGCTCGACCCGGCCAAGGCCGTCTCGATCAACGAGCAGTTCCAGCAGAGCCGCCAGTTCTGGTCGTCGCTGGTCGACAGGGGAGTGCTCGACGCGCCGTCGACCTTCATCAACGCGACCCCGCACATGACGTTCGTCCGCGGTGAGAAGGACGTCAAGTACCTCAAGGACCGCTACGAGGTCCTCAAGAAGCAGCCGCTGTTCGACGGCATCGAGTACAGCGAGGATTCGCGCGTCATCAACAAGTGGGCACCGCTGCTGATGCAGCAGCGCCGCAAGGGCGAGCCGTTCGCCGCGACTCGGGTGCCCGCGGGCACCGATGTCGACTTCGGCGCGCTGACGCACCAGCTGTTCGATCACCTCACCGAATCGGGTGTGACGCTGCGCACCAACCACGAGGTCAAGAGCCTGAAGAAGCAGAAGGACGGCACCTGGCTCATCAACTACCGCACGACCATCGGGCGCACGCCGAACCAGATCAAGGCGCGCTTCGTGTTCGTCGGCGCGGGCGGCTGGGCTCTCAAGCTGCTGCAGCGGTCGGGCATCCCCGAGATCAAGGGGTACGGCGTGTTCCCGATCGGCGGGCAGTTCCTCAAGACCTCGAACCCGAAGATCGTCGCCCAGCACAAGGCCAAGGTCTACTCGCAGGCGTCCGTCGGAGCACCGCCCATGTCGGTGCCGCACCTCGACACGCGCGTGGTCGACGGCGAGGCCTCGCTGATGTTCGGGCCGTTCGCGACGTTCAGCCCCAAGTTCCTCAAGAACGGCTCGATGCTCGACATCGTGTCGCAGGTGCGCACGCACAACCTGTGGCCGATGCTGCGGGTCGCCTTCGCGAACCCCGACCTCATCACCTACCTGGTCGGCGAGCTGCTCAAGAACCATGCGAAGAAGGTCGACAGCCTGCGCACGTTCATGCCGACCGCGAAGGACGAGGACTGGACCCTCATCGACGCAGGTCAGCGCGCCCAGGTCATGAAGAAGGATCCCAAGAAGGGCGGCATCCTGCAGTTCGGCACCGAGGTCGTCTCGGCTGCCGACGGCTCGATCGCCGGTCTGCTCGGTGCGTCGCCCGGTGCCTCCACTGCCGTGCCGATCATGCTCGATCTGCTCAAGAAGTGCTTCCCGGACGAGTACCCCGGGTGGGAGTCCAAGCTGCGTGAGCTCATCCCCACGTTCGGCGAGCAGCTGAACAAGGATCCAGAGCTGGCGGCGAAGTCCACCGCGGCGACAGCGGCCACTCTCGGTATCAACGAGTAGCTCCCCGGTGGCGAAGCTCTACTTCCGCTACGGGGCGATGAACTCGGGCAAGTCCACCTCGCTGCTCCAGGCCGCGTACAACTACGAGGAACGCGGTCAGCACGTGCTGCTCGCCAAGCCCGCGATCGACACCAAGGGCGCATCCGAGATCGCGAGCCGTCTGGGCGTCACCCGAGAGGTCGACTTCCTCATCGCCCCCGATGTCGACGCCCGTGCGCTGTTCGCCGAGCATCGGACGGCGGTGCGCAGCGCGGCTGCAGGTGAGCACCTCACAGGTGGAGCGCTCGACGTCGCGTGCCTTCTGATCGATGAGGCGCAGTTCCTCACCTCTGAGCAGGTCGACGATCTCTTCCGCATCGCGATCGAAGACGGCATCCCGGTGATCGCCTACGGGATCCGCAACGACTTCCTCACCCACGCGTTCCCCGGCTCCGCGCGGCTGCTCGCCATCGCGCACTCTCTCGAAGAGCTGAAGACCATCTGCCGCTGCGGGCGCAAGGCCGTCTTCAACGGCCGGGTGGTCGGCGGGCGCTTCGTCTTCGACGGCGATCAGGTCGCCATCGACGAGGGCGCCGACGGGTCGGCGGCGCCGGAGATCACCACGTACGAGTCGCTGTGCGGTGCGTGCTACCTCGAGGAGTCCGGCGGGCGCCTGGGCTGAGAGCCCGCTCGACAACTCGGCGCAGCGCGTCCGGTGGACGCTGTGCGCTGGTTCTGTGTGCCGTGACGACGGGCTGCCGTCCACAGTTCAGCATGAGCTCTCGCGGAATCACGTGCCGCGGCCCGATGCGGCCGCGATCGCGGCGTTCCTGCTGAATTGTGGACGGCGATTGCGTGGTCTGACCACACGCGCTACTGTGGTCAGACCACACAGGGCGCCTTGCTGACGCCACCGAACGCGAACGACGAGGAGAGTGGATGCCGGAGCAGCCTGCTCGCGCCTGGCGCCTCGTGCTCGAGCACGTCGAGCGAGATCTCCTCGACGGGCGAATCGGCCCCGGCGATCGACTCGCCTCCGAACGCGACCTCGCCGCCGACCTCGGGGTCGGCCGCTCCAGCGTTCGCGAGGCTCTGCGCGTGCTCGAGGTGATGGGCCTGATCCGCACGTCCACCGGCTCAGGGCCGCAGTCCGGTGCGATCGTGATCGCCACGCCGACCGGCGGCATGTCGACGCTGCTGCGTCTCCAGGTCGCCGCACAGGGATTCCCGCTCGCGGATGTGGTGCAGACCCGTCTGCTGCTCGAAGACGCCGTGGCCGCCGCGCTGGCAGGTCAGGATGCCCCCGATCTCGTCGGCGCGCACCGAGTGCTCGAGGCGATGGACGCCCACGCGCTCACGCCCGCCGAGTTCCTCGCGCTCGACGCACAGCTGCACCTCGCACTCGCCGAGTCCAGCGGCAACACCGTGGTCGCGGCGATCATGGCGGGGCTGCGCACGGCGATCGAGTCGTATGTGCAGCAGGGCGCCGCCGCGATCGACGACTGGGGCGCCATGGCTGACGTCCTCCGCGCCGAGCACCGGGCCATCATCGACGCCATCGAAGCGGGCGACGCCACGACGGCCCGGTCCCTCGTGCGCGCACACATCACCGGCTACTACACCGCGGCGGGGCTGACCCGCAGCACCCGACCCACTGACTGAGAGGAAAGCCATGGTCCAGCGCCAGGTTCCCAACCCCGCAGAGCTTCTCGACCTGATGAAGTTCAAGAAGCCCGAGTTCAACGGCAAGAAGCGCCGTCTCGACTCGGCGCTCACGATCGAAGACCTGCGCACGATCGCGAAGCGTCGCACCCCGAAGGCGGCGTTCGACTACACCGACGGCGCGGCCGAGGGCGAGCTGTCGCTCACGCGTGCTCGGCAGGCGTTCCAGGACGTGGAGTTCCACCCCGGCATCCTTCGTCCGGCTCCGTCGGTGGATACCTCGGTCGACATCCTCGGCGGCCCGTCGGCTCTGCCGTTCGGCATCGCCCCGACCGGGTTCACGCGTCTCATGCAGACCGAGGGCGAGGTCGCCGGTGCGGGGGCCGCAGCGGCGGCCGGCATCCCGTTCACGCTGTCGACGCTCGGCACGACGTCGATCGAGGGCGTGAAGGCCGCCAACCCGCACGGCCGCAACTGGTTCCAGCTCTACGTCATGCGCGATCGTGAGATCTCTTACGAGCTCACCCGTCGTGCAGCGGTAGCGGGCTTCGACACCCTGCAGTTCACGGTAGACACGCCTGTCGCCGGCGCGCGGCTGCGTGACAAGCGCAACGGCTTCAGCATCCCGCCGCAGCTGACTCTCGGCACGATCATCAACGCGATCCCTCGGCCATGGTGGTGGTACGACTTCCTCACGACGCCCAAGCTCGAGTTCGCCTCGCTGAGCACCACCGGCGGCACGGTCGGCGAGCTTCTCGACGCCGCCATGGACCCGACCATCAGCTACGACGACCTCGCCGTGATCCGCGACATCTGGCCCGGCAAGATCGTGATCAAGGGAGTGCAGAACGTCGAGGACTCGATGCGGCTGCGTGACGCCGGCGTCGACGGCATCGTGCTCTCCAACCACGGCGGGCGCCAGCTCGACCGCGCGCCCATCCCGTTCCACCTCCTTCCCGAGGTCCGCAGGGCGGTGGGCGACGACTTCACCGTCATGGTCGACACCGGGATCATGAACGGCGCGGACATCGTGGCGGCGGTGGCGCTCGGCGCGGACTTCACCCTGATCGGTCGCGCCTATCTCTACGGCCTCATGGCGGGTGGGCGTGCGGGTGTCGATCGGACGATCGAGATCCTGCGCACCGAGATCGAGCGCACCATGCGGCTTCTGGGCGTCGCCTCGCTCGCCGAGCTCGAGCCCTCGCACGTCACGCAGCTCACCCGCCTCGTGCCGGTGACGCGCACGGCCTCCGACGCGGTGGTGCGCTGACGTCCTTCGGAGTCAGGCCGCGGGCTCGGTGACCGGCCGCGCCCGCGGCGGCCAGGGGATGAGCATCGACGTGCTGCGGCGATAGTCGGCGTACGCCGGGTACTTTCCTGCAGTGATGGACTCGGTGAAGATCGTCGACCCGACGAACAGGACGCTGAGCAGGATCGGGCCGATGATCGTCCAGTTGATCGCGCCGCCGAGAAAGCCTGCACCCGATGCCACGGCGGCGCTCGCCCCGATCGCGTAGAGCACCCACCACTGGCTCTGCTCGAAGAAGAAGTTGGGGTGGCGGCTGTAGCGGAACAGTCCCTCCGTGGCGAAGCCAGGGGCCAGTGTGCCACCGGCCTGCTTCTTTCGCCGGTGGAACTCCCACTGCTCGCGGTCGGCGAGCGTCTCGCCGACCAGCAGCGCGAGGAAGAGGGCGCCGAAGACGAGGTCCCACGCGTTCAGCGGGGCGGGGTTCCGCAGCGCGATCTCGGCGGGAAGAGTGATCAGCACGAGCAGCGTCATCTGGTAGACGACGATGAACAGCAGATTGAAGATCTGGAACTGCCAGGGCTTCATCCGGCGCCGCAGGATCGCCCATCGGTAGTCCTCCATGCCCGTGTACCCGCCCTTGCGGGCGAAGTTGAACGTCAGCCGCACACCCCACGCGGTCACGAGGGATGCCATCAGCACCAGGCGACCGGCATCCTCTCCGCTCGCGATGGCCGATCCCGCGAAGATCCAGAGGTAGACCACGGGCACGATCGACCACGCGCGGTCCACCCAGGAGGTGTCACGGGTGACGAGCGAGAGCAGCCAGCATGCCGCGCTCGCGACGGCTGCGGTCCAGACGACGATCAGCAGCGGTTCCATATCGACATGCTAGAACTCCTCCGCGCGGGGTGCGCGGATGCTGACGTCGAGGATCAGAGAGTCCGCAGAAGCTCGTCGAGCTTGTCGGCGGTGTCCTCCCAGCCCTCCACGGCCACGGAGGGCACTCCGATCGCCAGCACGGGGTAGTCGTTGCCGCCCTCGTCGAGCCGGTCGCCGTAGAAGAGCATCGAGCCGAGCGGGATGCTCGTGTGCTCGGCGAGCTGCTTCATGCCGAACGCCTTGTCGATGCCGGCGAGGGTGATGTCGATCGAGGTCGAGCCGCCGGATCGCACCTCGAGGTCGGGGAGTCGCGCGGCCACGGCGTCTCGAAGCGCCTCACGTTTCGCACCCGATGGGTCCCAGTCGTGCTTCGCCTCGCGGGGAGCCTTCTGCCCGAGCGCCGAGAAGGTGATCTGCGATCCGCGGTCTTCGACGATCTCGCCCCAGGGCTGCGCCTCCCAGAGTCCGAGGCGCTCCGCCTCTTCGCGCAGAGCGGTGAAGGCGTCGGACTTCTGCTCGGCGGTGAGGTCGTGGGCGTAGAGAGGCGAGAAGTCCGAGCCGTCGTGCCGCAGGTATCGGGTGCCGCAGGTCGGCAGCAGATGCAGACGTGCGGCGGACTCGTCATCGATGGCTCCGAGCCGAGCGACCACCTGTGCGCGGAACTGCGCCTCGTTGCCGCCCGAGATGATCGCGACATCGACCTTCTGCAGCAGCGCGAGCAGCAGCGAGACCATCCTCGCGTCGATGGGCTCTTTCGACGGGGCGAGGGTGTCGTCGAGGTCGAAGGCGACGAGTGCAGGCGAGGTCATGATGCCTCCAGCGTAGACGGGCGATGCTGAGAGAGACGCGGTGCGAAGAGCAGCGTGCCGACGATCGCGATGGCGACCCCGATCAGGGCGCCGCCGGAGTTCGCGACCACATCGGTGAGAGTGGCTGCACGATTAGGCAGAACGAGGCGCTGGAGAACTTCGATCGAGAGCGACAGCGCGGGGCCGAGCACGATCGCCAGAGGCCACAAGCGGCGCGGCACGAGGAGGAAGGCGAGGATGCCGATGGGCACGAACACCAGCACGTTGGCGATGATCTCCAGGCGCGTGAAATCGAGAGACTCCCACCCGAGGCGGTGCGCGGCCGACAGCACGAGATCGAGCAGGTTCGGCATCGACTTCTCGACGCGCTCGGGCGTGAGTGTGAGCAGCGCCAGACCGACGAAGAACGGGATGCCGAGAGCGAGCGCGATACCGCGGGTGAGCCGGCGCGGGGGAGGGAGCAGACGACTCACACGGTGCCTTTCACCTCGGGACGGATACAGAGAAGGCCGCCCGTGAGGACGGCCTTCCGGTGTTACTGGTCGGGGTGACAGGATTTGAACCTGCGACCTCTTCGTCCCGAACGAAGCGCGCTACCAAGCTGCGCCACACCCCGTTTTGCAACCCTCCGAGTCTACAGCGAAAAGCTCTCAGCACCGAATCGAGGCGTCAACCGCGCGCCGTCAGCGTGAGCAGCGTCGCCTCCGGGCGGCATGCGAATCGCACCGGTGCGTAGATCGAGTGCCCGCAGCCGGCGCTGACGTTGAGCGGAACCGTGCGGTCGCCCTGCGTCCACGTGCTGAGGCCCTTCGCCTGCTTCAGAGGGATGTCGCAGTTCGCGACGAGAGCACCGAATCCCGGCAGACAGACCTGGCCGCCGTGCGTGTGACCGCCGAAGACCGCATCGGCACCGAGGTCGACGAAGCCGTTCAGTACGCGCTGATACGGCGCGTGGGTGACCCCGAGCACGGTCGTGTCGGAGGGTCGCGGTCCGAGGGAGTCGATCGCCCCCGGCAGATCCTCGAGGCGATCCCAGTCGCAGTGCGCGTCGCTCACGCCGAAGAGGTCGAGCGGGTTGCCGGCGACCGTGAGCCGCGCAGCGGCGTTGTTCAGACTCGTCCATCCGAGCTCGTCGGTGAAGTAGGCGTCCATCGCATCGGTGTCGAGGAAGTTCAGCTCTCGCGGTCGCTCCGACGGGCCCGCGAAGTACCGGATCGGATTGCGCGGCGACGGGCCGATCACGTCGTTCGAGCCGTGCACGAAGACGCCGGGGATGCCGGCGAGGGGCTCGAAGGCTCGGCGAATCCCCGTGAGGCCATCGCGATGCCCCAGGTTGTCGCCCGTGTTGATGATGAGATCGGGCTTCAACTGCGCGAGCGAGGCGAGCCAGTCCTGCTTGCGATGCTGCCACGGAGCCATGTGTGCATCCGAGATGTGCAGCACGCGCAGCGGGGCTGAGCCGGGCGCGAGAGCGGATGCCGTCGCCTCGCGCACCGTGAACAGGTAGCGCTCGATGCCGATGCCCCAGACGGCGGCCGCAGCACCAGCGGCCCCCACCGCGCCGAGCGCGATGAGGGCCGGGTGTGCCGCATGGCGCGACGTCACTTGCAGCTGACCTTGATGGAGGTGCTCTTGGTGGTCGCGGTGTTCGCTGCCGGGTCTGTCGAGGTCACGGAGGCGTTCTGTCCGTTGCACGATCCGTCGAAATCGATCGACGAGAACCCTGCGCCGAACAGCGCGCTCTGCGCTTCGGACTTCGACTGCCCGGTGATGTCCGGCACGGTCGCACCCTGGCCATTGCTGGGCGAGATCGTGATGGTCGCGCCGCTGGGGGCCTGTCCGGACGGGTCCTGAGCCATGATCACGTCACCTGCGGGGCCGTCGACGGCCGGGCCGACGGCTGCGGTGAAGCCCGCTGCCTCGATGAGCGAGCTCGCCTCGCCGACCGACTTGCCCACGACATCGGGAACGTCCGTCAGCACCTGACGAACGAGCTTGTCGTCGGGCCGGGGGAACTGGTCAGCGGGGTAGACGGCATTCGCGGCTCCCTGGATCGCCCTGGCGAGACCGTAGCGGATGTCGCCGAGTCGGGTGCCATCGCCGTTGCGGAAGTCGTTCAGCGGCACGCGGCCGTCGATGTTTCCCACCCACACCGCAGTGGTGACCTTGGTGCTCGACTCGACGAGCATCGTGTGCTCCTTCTCGGCGGTACCGGTCTTGCCGATCAGCTGGGTGCCGTCGAACGGGTTCGCCCGCGTTCCCGTGCCGTTCCCCTCCATCACGCCGCGCAGCGCGAACGCCGCGGTGGCTGCCACCTCGGGAGTGAGCTGCTGGGAGCAGTTCTGCGCAGGAGGCGTGATCTCCGCTCCGTTCTCACCGATGACCCGGTCGATCACGCGCGGCTCGCAGTAGACGCCGTTGTTGGCGACAGTCGCGTAGGCGCCTGCCATCTGCAGCGGGGCCACGCTCTTCGAGCCGAGGACCGTCGGGAACGGATCGTTCGGGGCGGTGTTGGAGGTGGTTCCACCGACCGTGATGTCATCGCCGTTGCCGTAGTGGACGCCGAGCCTCTTGGCGACCTCGTTGATGTCGCAGAGGTCGAGCTGCTGCGCCATCGCGAGGAAGCCGGTGTTCAGCGACTGCGCAGTGAACTGCCGAACGCTGCCCACCGACCCGCCTGAGTTCCCGAAGTTGTTAATCTTGGCGCTGTTCGTGACCCTGTCGCCGCACTTCGTGAAGGGGCTGAAGGTCTTGAGGCGGCCGTCGAGCACCTGGTTCACCGAGTGTCCTGACTCGAGCCAGCTCAGAAGGGTGAAGAGCTTGTACGTCGATCCGGTCTCGAACCCGTAGGTCGAGCCGCCGTGCGCCTTGTCGGCAGCGAAGACCTGCGAGGTCTCGCCGGCGGCGAGGTTGGCTTCGGTCGTCTCGTTGAAGACGGTGTTCTGGGCCATCGCGAGGATGCGACCGGTGGATGCTTCGACCGACACTCCGGTGCCGCCGACCAGGATCCCGGGCATCGCCTGCGGGACCTGCGACCTCACCGCGTCGATCGCGGTCTGCTGCACGCGCATGTCGAGCGAGGTGTAGATCTCCATGCCTCCGCGACGCAGGTTCGCGCGACGCTCCTCCGCGGTGGCGCCGAAGGCCTCGTCGTTCTCGATGACGGCCTTCACGTACTGGCAGAAGTAGGCGTTGTCGCCTGCGGCCCCGCAACCCTGCTGGGGCTCGCTGAGCACCGGGGTGATCGGCGTGGCCACAGCCTCGTCATGCGCGGCCTGCGTGATCTTGGCGTCGAGCAGCATCCGGTCGAGGACGTAGTCCCTGCGGTCCTTCGTGTCCTTGTAGCCGTCGGCATCTCCGTTGTGCGCCACTCCGGCGTCATCGGTCCAGATCCCGCCCGGGCGGTCGATGCGGAACCTGTTGGGCTCCTGGACCATGCCGGCGATCGTGGCCGCCTGAGCGAGGGTGAGGTTCGCCGCCGTGGTCGAGAAGTAGCGGTTCGCTGCGGCTTCGATGCCGTAGATGGTGCCGCCGAAGTTGGCGATGTTGAGGTAGCCGAGAAGGATCTCGTTCTTCGAGTACTCCTTCTCGATCTTCAACGCGTAGCGCATCTCCTGCAGCTTGCGCTCGACGCCCTCGCCGCCCTTCGCGACTGCCGCATCGAGGAAGCACTGCTCGATCTGCGTCGAGTAGTCCTCGGCTCCGGGGTCGACGTCCTGTTCGCACTCCTGAACCTGGACGTTCTTCACGTACTGCTGCGTGATCGTGGAGGCGCCTCGATCGGTCGTGCCCGCGACGTTCCCGACTGCGGCCTTGATCGTCGCGCCGAGGTTGATCCCGCCGTGCGTGTAGAAGTTCTTGTCCTCGCTCGAGAGGATCGCGTCGTACATCACGGGTGCCACCTGGTCGTAGGCGACCGGGATGCGCTTCTGCTCGTAGAACGACGCCAGAGCGACGGGGTTGCCGTCGAGACCGGTCGCGTAGATGGTGGACTGCTGCATCGGAGCGCCGACCTGGAGGTTCTCGGGGAGGTCCTCGAAGATGGTGAGGGCCTGCGACCCGGCGATACCGGTCATGGCGAGCACAGGGGTGACGCTGGCCGCGACGAGGAGACCGGCGACGGTGCTCAGCCCGACGAGTCCGAGGACTCCGCCGAGCGCACCTTTCACCGTGCGATTCTTTTGAGGCATACGCTAGATCGTAGGGGAGTTCCCTGAATACCGCCTTTGACGCAGCCGCCATCGCGGATGCCGCCAGACAGGAGAGCCATGACCACGTGGGAGTACCTCACCACCCCGCTGCTGATCCACAACACCGCTGCGATCCTCAACAACTGGGGCAAGCAGGGCTGGGAGCTCGTGCAGGTCATCCAGGGGCCCGAGGGCGGGCTCGTGGCCTACTTCAAGCGTCCGGTGTCGGCGGATGCCGCAGGCAACGCCGGTCTCGCGGCCGCTGCCGAGGCGTCGCGCCAGTTCGAAGGGGGCGCCGCGTGAGCCTCTCTCAGCGTCTGACCGAGCTCGGCATCGAGCTTCCGGCGGTGGCGGCACCCGTCGCCGCCTACGTTCCGGCGGTCGTCCATGCCGGGCTCGTCTACACCTCCGGTCAGCTGCCGTTCACCGCAGGTCAGCTTCCTGCGACGGGCAAGGTCGGCGCCGAGGTCAGCGCTGAAGACGCGAACGACTACGCCCGCACCTGCGCGCTGAACGCCCTCGCTGCGGCCGCCGACGCCGCCGGCGGGGTCGACAGGATCGGCGGAGTGCTGCGGCTCGGCGGGTTCGTGGCGTCCACGCCCGACTTCACCGGCCAGCCCGGCGTCATCAACGGTGCGAGCCTCGTGCTCGGCGAGATCTTCGGCGACGCCGGTCGTCATGCGCGCGCGGCTGTCGGCGTGCCGGTGCTGCCGCTCGACAGCCCGGTCGAGGTCGAGGTCACGTTCATCCTCGCCTGACCCGAATATGAAGAACGCCCCCTCCCGGATCGGGAGGGGGCGTTTCTGCATCCGCCCTATTTGACCTGAGCCGAGATGATGCTCATCACGGCGGTGTCTGCGAGGGTCGTGGTGTCGCCGACTTCGCGGCCCTCAGCGACGTCGCGCAGCAGGCGCCGCATGATCTTGCCCGAGCGGGTCTTCGGCAGCTCGCCGACGATGTACACGTCGCGGGGGCGTGCGATCGCACCGATCTGCTCGCCGACCCAGAGGCGCAGCTGCTGAGCGAGACCGGCAGGGTCATGGGCCGAGAGGTAGCTCTCCTTGATGATCACGAATGCGACGACCGCCTGGCCCGTGGTCTCGTCGGCGGCGCCCACGACGGCGGCCTCTGCCGTCGCCTCGTGAGCGACGAGCGACGACTCGATCTCGGCCGTCGAGAGGCGGTGGCCCGAGACGTTCATCACGTCGTCCACCCGCCCGAGCAGCCACAGGTCGCCGTCATCGTCGAGGCGAGCGCCGTCGCCCGCGAAGTAGTAGCCCTGCTCCTCGAACTTCTCCCAATACGTCTCCTTGTAGCGCTCCGGGTCGCCCCAGATGCCGCGCAGCATGCTCGGCCACGGTTCGGTGACCACCAGGAGGCCGCCGTTGCCGTTGCCCACCTCGGCGCCGGTCTCATCGACGACGTCGATCGAGATGCCGGGCAGCGGAACCTGCGCGGAGCCCGGCTTGGTCGCGGTGACGCCGGGGAGCGCCGAGACCATGATCGCGCCCGTCTCGGTCTGCCACCAGGTGTCGACGATGGGGGTCGTGCCCGCACCGATCACGTCGCGGTACCAGATCCAGGCCTCGGGGTTGATGGGCTCGCCGACCGAGCCGAGCAGACGCAGCGACGACAGGTCGAACTTCGCGGGGACGCTGCGGCCGATCTTCATGAACGAGCGGATCGCGGTCGGTGCCGTGTAGAAGATCGAGACCTTGTACTTCTCGATGATCTCCCACCAGCGGCCGGGGTGCGGGGCGTCGGGTGTGCCCTCGTATATCACCTGGGTCGCGCCGTTCGCGAGCGGGCCGTAGGTGACGTAGCTGTGCCCGGTGATCCATCCGATGTCGGCCGTGCACCAGTAGACGTCGGTCTCGGGGTGCAGGTCGAACACGTATTTGTGCGAGTACGCGGCCTGGGTGAGGTATCCGCCCGACGTGTGCAGGATGCCCTTGGGCTTTCCCGTCGTACCCGAGGTGTAGAGGATGAACAGCGGGTTCTCGGCGGGGAAGGCCTCGGCGGTGTGCTCGGGCGACGCGGCAGGAACAACCTCGTGCCACCAGAGGTCGCGGCCGTCCTGCCAGTCGACCTCGTTCTCGCCGCGCTTGACGACGAGCACGTGCTCGACGGTCTGCTGCTCGCCGTCTCCGCGGTCCGCGAGGGCCTGGTCGACGGCCGGCTTCAGCGCCGAGACGCGGCCCTTGCGGTATCCGCCGTCGGCGGTGATGACGAGCTTGGCGCCCGCGTCGTCGATGCGCGACCGCAGGCTGTCGGCGCTGAAACCGCCGAACACGACCGAGTGGATGGCTCCGACGCGAGCGACGGCGAGCATCGACGCGACCGCCTCGGGGATCATCGGCAGGTAGATCGCGACGCGGTCTCCGTGGCCGACGCCGAGGCCCTCGAGCACGTTGGCGACGCGCTTGACCTCGTCGGTGAGCTCTGCGTAGGTGATGGTGCGTGAGTCGCCCGGTTCGCCTTCCCAGTGCAGGGCGACGCGATCGCCGTTGCCCGCTTCGACATGGCGGTCGAGGCAGTTGTAGGCCACGTTCAGCTCGCCGTCGTCGAACCACTTCGCGAACGGAGGGGTCGACCAGTCGAGCACACGGGTGAACGGCTTGTGCCATTCGAGCAGTTCGGCGGACTGCGCGGCCCAGAAGGCCTCGCGGTCTGCAGCAGCGCTCTCGTACAGCGCAGGGGACGAGACCGACTGCGCGACGAACTCCTCGGAGGGCGGGAACTGGCGGGTCTCATCGAGAAGATGATCGATCTGGCTGCTCATCGGCGGGCGCTCCTTTGCGGCGTGGCAGGTCGTGCGGGCATGAACGCGTCTGCACGCGATCAGGTCAGGGCGAATCTAGCCTCGGGCAGGGACATCGCATACTGCCGAAAGTAGGTAGTCCGGCCGGTTTTGTCAGGACGGTCGCCTTGCGTACACTCGACGACAGCCGAATTATCATTCTGGCCTTGGCGTGCCCGATTCCCCCATGAGGGACGCCGTGGGCGGCATCTCATTCCCCCCGTGAGATGCCGCCCTCTCTTTTTCGGGAGCGCTCCCACGTCGGGCTCACTCCTCATGTCCGTCTTCGCGACCTGCTCTGCACGCTGAACGCCCGGGCGGGGTTGCCCACAGACGCCGTCCGAGCCGCTCGACGCGGGGGTCGCGCGCTGAGCGCGGCGCCTAGCTTCGGGGGATGCCCGATCCCTTCGTCATCCAGCCGCGCGGCACGTCGCCTCTCGTCGACGGCGCCGAACGGGGTGGTCGCACGCCGCTGCAGGTCGATCCCGTCTTCGGTCCGCTCGCAGAGCACTGCGCTGACGACGAGGTCACCGACATCTTCGTCAACGGCGCCTCAGGGCTGTTCATCGACCGGGGGCGCGGCGCCGAGGCGGTGCACGGGTGGAGCGCGTCCGAGCGGGAGGTTCGCGATCTCGCGGTCGCGCTCGTCGGTCTCGGCGGTCGCCATCTCGACGATCAGGCACCGTGCGTCGATGTGAGGCTCGAGTCCGGCATCCGGGTGCATGCCATCCTCGCGCCCATCTCGACCTCGGGGACGGCTCTATCGATCCGTGTGCCCAGAGTGCGCGCCGCGGATCTCGATGCGTTGGCGGAGCTCGGCGCCTTCGACGCCAGGCAGCACAGCTGGCTCCTCGGTCTGGTGGCTGAGCGCGCCAACATCCTCATCACCGGCGGCACCGGCACAGGCAAGACGACTCTGCTGTCGGCGCTGCTGTCGGCCGCGCCGACCTCCGAGCGCATCGTCACGATCGAGGACGTCGCCGAGCTGCGCCCGCAGCACCCCCACCATGTCGCTCTCGAGGCGCGACAGCCGAACCTCGAGGGCGCCGGCGGCATCAGTCTCGCACGGCTGGTCCGCGAGTCGCTGCGCATGCGCCCCGACCGTCTCGTGGTCGGTGAGTGCCGAGGCGAGGAGGTGAGGGAGCTGCTGACAGCTCTGAACACCGGACACGATGGCGGCGCCGGAACCCTCCACGCGAGCGGTCTGAGCGATGTGCCGGCCCGGCTCGAGGCACTCGGCGCGCTCGCATCCATGGACGCCACGGCGCTCGCGCGCCAGGCGGTGAGCGCGTTCACGATCGTTCTGCACCTCGACAGGGCGCCCGGAGGGCGGCGACGCATCGCGCAGGCGGGGGTGCTCGCGCTCACTGGAGGCCGGCTGGGCATCGAGGAGGTGCGACCGTGGTGAGCGCTCGACGGAGAAGCGCCCCCGACGCCGGAACAGACGCGGCGACCGCGGTGCAGACGCTCGCCGTGCTGCTGCAGGCCGGAGCGGTGCCGTTGGTCGCCTGGAGGCACCTCGCCTCGATCGGCGACGCGCACGCCGCATCGGTTGTGGAGCGAGTCGACGGCGGCGTCTCGCTCATCGCCGCGATCGAGGCCGAGGGCGGCCCGTGGCGAGACCTCGCTGCGGCGTGGGAGGTGGCGACCACCGTCGGGGCGCCTCTGGCCGATGTGCTGCGCATGATCGCGGAGACGCTTCGCGACGCCGCGTCCGCCGCCGATGATGTGCGCATCGCTCTCGCTGAACCGGCGGGAACCGCGCGGCTGCTCCTGTGGATGCCGTTCGCCGGTCTGCTGCTCGGTTTCGCCCTCGGCTTCGACACTCTCGGTGTCATCTTCGGGACGCCTGCGGGAGCGGCCTGCGTCGTGGCCGGGCTTCTCCTCGTGCTCGCTGCCCGAGGCTGGACGAACCGACTGCTTCGGAACGCGCGACCCGAGCCGGGCACTCCGGGGATGCAGGCGGAGCTCATCGCCGTCGCTCTCTCCGGCGGCGCCTCCATCGATCGGGCCCTGCGCCTCGTCGCGGAGAGTCCCGCGTCTCATCGCGGAGATGACGCGCGAGTCCGCGCGGTGCTCGAGCTGTCGCACGCCGCGGGGGTGCCGGCCGGCGAACTCCTCCGCGCCTCCGCCGGGCAGGAGCGGCACGCATCCCGCATCGACGGCCGCCTCCGCGCGGCGAAGCTCTCGACGACGCTGCTGATCCCGCTCGGAGTCTGCACGCTGCCGGCATTTCTTCTGCTGGGAGTCGCCCCGCTGCTGCTGAGCGTGCTCCTCTCGACCCCGCTGCCGCTCTGACGGCCGCCGACCACAGGATGCACGCGCATCCGCACACAGAAAGAAGGAACCCATGAACACACTCCCTCCGCTCACTCGGCGCCGTTCCGCGACGCTGTTCGGAGACGACAGCGGCGCCGCCACCGCCGAGTACGCGATCACGACGATGGCCGCTGTGGCCTTCGCCGGGCTGCTCGTCGTCATCATGAGGTCGGATGAGGTGCGCGGCATCCTCACCGACCTGGTGCGTCGGGCGCTCACGGTGTCGTGATGAGCGCCGGTCGTGACGGCGAGCGGGGGTCGGTGGCCGCCGAGCTCGCACTCGCGCTGCCCGCGGTGGTCCTCACTCTTCTGCTCGGGGCCGGTGCGCTGGGCGCGGCCGCTCGTCAGGTCGCGCTCCAGGACGCATCGGCCGACGCCGCGCGCCTCCTCGGCCGAGGGGAGGACGCGGGCCGGGCCTCACATGCAGTGTCGACCGCGGTTCCTGGCGCCGGAATGTCGAGCAGCTCATCCGGAGACCTCGTCTGCGTGAAGGCGCACGCCGACGTCGCGATCGGCGGCTTCGTCCGAATCCCGCTGCAGGCGTTCAGCTGTGCACTCTCCGGAGGACTCTGATGTCGACCATCGCAGCGGAGAGCGGCTGATGGCGGGCTCTGCTC
>NZ_JXQX01000014.1:0-86178 GCF_000834175.1 Microbacterium sp. MEJ108Y
GGGGCCGCCGACGCCGCGGCGCTCGCCGCGGCCGACGCGGCCAGCGGTGCGATCGTCACGGCCGACGACCCGTGCGCCCTCGCCGCGCGGGTCGCGGCTGCCTCAGGCGCGGCCCTCACCGAGTGTGCCGTCGAGGGCTTCGTGGCGACTGTGCAGGTGAACGCGGCGTACGCTGGACTCGCTGCCGTCTCCCGAGCCCGTGCTGGGCCACCCGAGGGATCCTGACGGCGGCACGAGCACTTTCCGGCGAAAATGCAGGCGACCACTGTGACCAACCCATCACGGCGGTGTGTATGGTGTGCTTCGAAGAAAGGACGCTCCCTTGGCTGAAGGCAAGAAGCTCGTCATTGTCGAGTCCCCGACGAAGATGCGGTCGATTCAGGGATACCTCGGCGATGGCTACGAGGTGCTCAGCTCCGTCGGCCACATCCGCGACCTCGCAGACAAGAAGGACATCCCCGCCGCCGACAAGCAGGCGTACGGGAAGTACTCGATCGACGTCGACAACGACTTCGATCCCTACTACGTCGTCTCCGATCGCAAGACGAAGACCGTCGCCGAACTCAAGCGTGCGCTCAAGACCGCCGACGAGCTCCTGCTCGCCACTGATGAGGACCGCGAAGGCGAGGCCATCGCCTGGCACCTGCTCGAGACTCTGAAGCCGAAGGTCCCCGTCAAGCGCATGGTCTTCCACGAGATCACGAAGGACGCGATCCAGGCGGCCATCGGCAACACCCGTGAGCTCGACACCGACCTCGTCGACGCGCAGGAGACCCGCCGCATCCTCGACCGGCTGTACGGCTGGGACGTCTCGCCCGTGCTCTGGTACAAGGTCAAGACGGGGCTGTCTGCCGGACGCGTGCAGTCCGCCGCCACCCGCATGATCGTCGAACGAGAGCGCGAGCGCATGGCGTTCGTCTCCGCCGAGTATTGGGACGTCGAGGCGCTCGCCTCGTCGTCGTCAGCATTCAAGGTTCGTCTTGTGCGTGTCGACGGCGGCCAGCTCGCCCGAGGCACCGACTTCGACGACAACGGAAAGCTCAAGAAGGCCGTCGTCATCCTCGACGAGAAGCAGGCCGCTGAGCTCGCACTCGCCGTCGACGCCGCCGGTACAGGCTCGGTCACGAAGGTCGAGGCGAAGCCGGGAACCCGCAGCCCCTACGCGCCGTTCACCACCTCCACCATGCAGCAGGAGGCGGGCCGCAAGCTCTCGATGAGCGCCAAGCAGGCGATGAGCGTCGCGCAGCGGCTGTACGAAAAGGGTTACATCACCTATATGCGAACCGACTCGGTCGCGCTGAGCACCCAGGCCGTGCAAGCCGCTCGCAGCCAGGCCGTCGCGCTCTACGGCGACACCGCGGTGCCGCTGAAGCCGCGCGCCTACAAGTCGAAGAGCAAGAACGCGCAGGAGGCGCACGAGGCGATCCGTCCCTCGGGCGAGAACTTCCGCACCCCGAAGTCCGTCTCGTCGGAACTGGACCGCGAGGAGCACCGTCTCTACGACCTGATCTGGAAGCGCACCGTCGCCAGTCAGATGGCCGATGCGAAGTACGAGACCACGACCGTCACCATCGCGGTCGACGCCGCGGGGCGCAACGCCGAGTTCACCGCGTCCGGCACCGTGTACACCTTCAAGGGCTTCCTCGAGGCCTATGAAGAAGGACGCGACGAGAAGCGCAACGACAGGGACACCGACGAGAACCAGTCGCTCCCGGTCGTCGCCGTCGGCGACGAGCTGCGCATGTCGGAGTCCGAGGCCAAGGGGCACCGCACGACCCCCAAGCCGCGCTATACCGAGGCATCGCTGGTCAAGGCACTCGAGGAGCACGGCATCGGCCGCCCCTCGACGTTCGCCAGCATCATCGGCACGGTGATCGACCGAGGCTACGCGACCAAGCGCGGCCAGGCCCTCGTGCCGACCTGGCTCGCGTTCAGCGTGGTCCGTCTGCTCGAAGAGCATTTCGCCGACCTGATCGACTACGACTTCACCGCGGCGCTCGAAGACGACCTCGACGCGATCGCACGAGGCGAGCAGAAGCGCGTCGAGTGGCTGCGTTCCTTCTATTACGGCTCCGATTCGCACGTCGGCCTGCGTCAGACCGTCGACAACCTCGGCGAGATCGATGCGCGGGCGCTCAACTCCACGCCCATCACCGACACCGCCACGCTGCGCTTCGGCAAATACGGTCCCTACCTCGAGGTCGCGAACCCCGAGGCGCCCGACGAGAAGCCGCGCATCGTGAACGTGCCCGAGGATCTCGCCCCCGACGAGCTGACCGCTGCGAAGGCGCAGGAGCTCATCGACGCGCCGGTCGCCGGCGACCGGGTGCTGGGCACCAACCCCGACAACGGCAAGATCGTCGTCGTCAAGGACGGACGCTTCGGTCCCTATGTGCAGGAGAACGACCCGGTGTCCGAAGATGCCGCCGTCGACGAGGCGACCGGCGAGGTCGTCGACGCCCCCAAGCCGAAGCGGGGGGCCAAGAAGGCGGCCGCGCCCAAGCAGCGCACCGCCTCACTCTTCCGCTCGATGTCGGTCGACACGATCGACCTCGACACCGCCCTGCAGCTGCTCAGCCTGCCGCGGGTCGTCGGCGCCGACCCCGAGAGCGGCGAGGAGATCACCGCACAGAACGGCCGATTCGGTCCGTACCTGAAGAAGGGCACGGACTCCCGATCGCTCGAGAGCGAGTCGGAGATCTTCGACGTGACGCTCGAGAAGGCGCTCGAGATCTACGCGCAGCCGAAATACGGCGCAGGGTCCCGCCGTGCGTCCAGCGCGCTCGCCGAGTTCGAGGCCGACCCCGTCAGCAACAAGCCGATCCGCATCCGCGACGGTCGCTTCGGTGCCTACGTCACAGACGGAGAGACGAACGTGACGATCCCTCGCGGCCAGAAGGTCGAAGACATCACGTTCGAGATCGCCGTGCAGATGCTCGCCGACAAGCGCGCCAAGGGTCCGGCCCCGAAGCGCGGCGCAGCCGCGAAGAAGGCGCCGGCCAAGAAGCCGGCCGCGAAGAAGCCTGCGGCCAAGAAGCCTGCCGCGAAGAAGCCCGCGGCGAAGAAGGCGCCGGCCAAGTCGACCGGGACGGATGCCGAGAAGGCCGCCGCACGGTCTGCAGCAGCCAAGAAGGCCGCGGCGACGCGTGCCGCGAACGCCGCGAAGAAGGCCGGTTCGTGACATCAGGTCCCGGAATCTGGATCACCCTCGAGGGCGGAGACGGATCGGGGAAGACCACGCAGTCGAACCTCCTCGCCCAGTGGATGACGGATGAAGGGCGAACCGTCGTGCGCACCCGCGAGCCCGGCGGTTCGGAGGTCGGCCAGCTGATCCGAGACATCGTGCTGCACCATCGTGGGGACATCGCGCCGCGTGCCGAGGCTCTTCTCTACGCCGCCGACCGCGCGCATCACGTCGCGACGGTCGTCCGGCCTGCTCTCGCCCGCGGTGAGGTCGTGCTGCAGGATCGCTATCTCGACTCATCCGTCGCCTATCAGGGCGCAGGGCGAGTGCTCGACGGCGACGAGATCCGCGACCTGTCGCTGTGGGCCGCCGAGGGCGCGCTGCCCGACCTCACCGTGCTGCTCGACCTCGACCCCGAATCGGCGCGTGTGCGACTCGACTCGGCTGACAAGCCCTTCGACAGACTCGAAGCCGAGAAGAACGAGTTCCACGCGCGAGTCCGCGACGCGTACCTCGCTCTGGCGCAGGCCGAGCCGGATCGTTTCCTGGTTCTCGACGCCGCAGCGACGCCCGAGGTCATCGCCGAGCAGATCCGCGAGCGGGTCGCCACGCTGATCGGCTGAGCCTTCCGCACAGCACGCCGTCCGCCTGTGCGCCCCTCGCAGACGGGGACGGTTGCCGCGCACGTCGGTGCTCCCGATTAGGCTGAGGGCATGCCCCAGACTGTCGCCGCACCTTTCCCGTGGGCCGATGTGTGGGGGCAGGATGCCGCGGTCGACACGCTTCGCAACGCCGCATCCGATCCCTCCGCGCTGTCGCACGCCTGGCTCATCACGGGTCCGCCCGGGTCGGGGCGCTCCACGCTCGCGCACGCCTTCGCCGCAGCGCTCGTGGCGGACCACCCCGATGACGAGGCGTCGATGCGTCAGGTTCTCGCGGGAACGCATCCGGATGTGACGGCATTGCGCACCGACAAGGTCATCATCACGATCGCGGAGGCTCGTGCGCTCGTCGAGCGCTCGTACTTCGCCCCGTCTGCCGGCCGCTATCGCGTGATCGTGGTCGAAGACGCCGACCGCATGGTCGAGCGCACCTCCAACGTGCTGCTGAAGGCTCTCGAAGAGCCGCCAGAGCAGACGGTCTGGATACTCTGCGCCCCGAGCGAAGCCGACCTGCTGCCGACCATCCGTTCGCGCGTGCGCTCACTGCGACTGCGCGAGCCCGATGTCGCAGACGTGGCACGTCTGATCACGCTGCGCACAGGGGTCGATGAGGGCATCGCCGAGCAGGCCGCTCGTCATGCGCAACGGCACATCGGCATGGCCCAGCGACTCGCCACCGATGAGGCTGCCCGCCGCCGCCGTGACGAGACCCTGCGGTCTGTGCTGGGGGTTCGCGGTGTCAGCGACGCCGTCGAGGTCGCCGGCCGCATCATCCAGGCGGCCACTGACGACGCCAAGGCGCTCACCGCCGAGCGCGACGCGGCCGAGCGCGCATCCCTGCTGCGTATGGTCGGGATCGCCGAGGGGCAGGCCGTTCCGCCGGCCCTGCGCACGCAGATCTCCGCGCTGGAGGACGACCAGAAGAAGCGTGCGACCCGAAGTCTGCGTGACGGGATCGACAGAGTCCTCACCGATCTGCAGTCTCTCTTCCGTGATGTCGTCATGCTGCAGTTCGGCCGAGACGACGAGCTGATCAATCGCGAGCTTCGCGAAGACCTGGCCGCGCTGGCTGCGGCCTGGCCGGAGACCCGTACTCTTGTCGTACTCGACCACCTTGCCAACACACGCCAGTCGCTGGAGCGCAACGTCGCACCGCTGCTCGCCCTCGAGAGCTTGCTCGTGACTGTCACGAGCGGGAGGACACCGTGAACAATCGACCGACTTCCCGCATCCGACGTGCCGTCGCCGTGATCGCCGGCCTCGCCGCGGCCTCGGTCGCCCTCTCCGGGTGCCTGTACTCGATGATCCCCGAGCAGGCCGAGCCGAAGCCGTCCACCACGAACGCGCCAGACACCGAAGGCGTGGCAGAAGACCTGCTGCCGTTCTACGGCCAGACGCTCACCTGGAGCGAGTGCGGCACGGGGTTCGACTGCACCGAGGTGACCGCTCCGCTCGACTGGGAGAACCCGGGCGAGGGCGAGATCACCCTCTCCGTCGTGCGCCACCAGGCGACGGGAACGGCTCAGGGCTCACTGCTGACGAACCCCGGTGGTCCTGGCGCCAGCGGCGTCGAGCTCATCCGCGACAGTCTCGACTTCGCGGTCGGCGCCGATCTCATCGAGAACTACGACGTGATCGGATTCGACCCCCGCGGCGTCGGAGAATCCACCGCAGTGACGTGCTTCGACGCTGCAGGCATGGACGACTACCTCTACACGATCCCCGCAGGCAAGCGGGGGAGTGCGGAGTGGGAGGCCGAGCTGCTCGAGGCCCACAAGGAGTTCGCCGACGCGTGCGAGGCGAACAGCGGCGGCATCCTGCCCTACGTCACCACGATCAACGCCGCACGCGACATGGATCTGATCCGCGCGGTGCTCGGCGACAAGCAGCTGAACTACCTCGGCTACTCCTACGGCACTTTCCTCGGTGCGACCTACGCCGACCTGTACCCCGAGAAAGCGGGCCGACTCGTGCTCGACGGTGCGATCGACCCGGCCGTCTCGGGGCTCGATGTCGGTGCCACTCAGGCGCTCGGATTCGAATCGGCCCTCCGCGCGTACATGCAGAACTGCCTCGACTCGGGCGAGTGCCCGTTCAACGGCACGGTCGACGAGGCCATGGCCGATCTCGGTGCACTGCTCGCGAGCGTCGACGCGTCTCCGCTCGAGAACGGCGACGGGCGCATGCTCGGCGCGGACTCGCTGATGACCGCGATCATCGCCGCCCTGTATTCGGCAGACAGCTGGCAGTACCTCACGCAGGCGCTCGACGAGGCTCTGCAGGGCGATCCGACGACGGCGTTCTTCCTCGCCGACTTCTACAACGGACGTGAGAACGGCACCTATCTCGACAACTCGAGCGAAGCCTTCCGCGCCTACAACTGCATGGACTATCCCGTCGAGGACGACCCGGCGGCCGAGGCGGCGACCGAGAAGAGGATCGCCGACGGCGCACCGACCATCGCTCCGTACTGGAACGGCCCCGACTCCTGCTCGGTGTGGCCCTACCCGCCGACCGGGACGCGAGGCGAGATCAACGCCGAGGGTGCCGGCCCGATCCTCGTGGTCGGCACGACCAACGATCCGGCGACCCCGTACGAGTGGTCCGAGTCGCTCGCCGAGCAGCTCGACGAGGGCGTGCTGATCACCCGCGTGGGCGAAGGCCACACCGGATACAACAAGGGCAACACGTGCGTCGACAGCGCCGTCGAGGCGTTCCTCCTCGACGATGTCGTGCCCGAGAGCGACGTCCGCTGCGAGTGATCGCGGCTCGATTCGCGGTGCGGCTCCGGAACGGGTAATATCGATGATCGCGCCGCTTTAGCTCAGTCGGCAGAGCATTTCACTCGTAATGAAAAGGTCGTCAGTTCGATTCTGACAAGCGGCTCCAGCAGGCCCCGTGATGTGAACAACATCTCGGGGCCTTTTGGTTTCCTGCCTTGGGGAGACCCGCGAGGGCGGCGTACGCTCAGACCATGAGCAGAGCGCTTCTGATCGTCGATGTGCAGAACGACTTCACCGAGGGCGGCGCTTTGGCCGTCGACGGCGGGGACGCCGTGGCATCCGCTGTCTCAGCGTTCCTCGCCGCACATGCGACGGAGTACGACGTCATCATCGCCTCGCGCGACTGGCACGACGCCGAAGGCGACAACGGCGGCCACTTCGGAGAGGCGCCGGACTACGTCGACACGTGGCCCGTGCACTGCGTCGCAGGCACGCCCGGCGCCGACTACGACCCGCTGCTGGTGACCGATGCCGTCACGCACCATGTGCACAAGGGGCAGGGTCGCCCCGCCTACTCGATGTTCGAGGGCGCGACCGAAACGGGAGACACCGTCGGCGCGATCCTCACCGCCGCGGGTGTCCTCGAGGCCGACGTCGTCGGCATCGCCACGGACCACTGCGTGCGGGCCTCTGCGCTCGACGCGGTGGCGCACGGAGTCCGAGTGCGCATCCTCACTGACCTGATCGCGGGTGTCGCACCGGGGCCGAGTGCGGCGGCTCTCGCAGAACTCGCCCATGCGGGTGCCGTGCTCGTCGAGAGCGACTCTGCGTGACACGCAGCGTCCTGCTGCTGCGAGCGGTCAACGTCTCGGGCCGCAATCGAGTGCCGATGGCACAGCTGCGCGAGGTGCTCGCTCCGGTGCTGGGTGAGGTCTCGACCTACATCGCGAGTGGGAACATCGTGTGCGAGCATCCGGATGATCCGACGTCGGTGAGCGCTCGGGTCCGGGAGCTGATCGCCGACGAGTTCGACGTCGACACCCCGGTCATCCTGAGGACTCACGACGACCTCGTGCACGCCCTGGATGCGCGCCCGTTCGGCGGAGCGTCGGAGAAGCTGCTCCACGCGATGTTCCTCGAGGCGCCGGCCGCGCCCGGGGTCGTCGAGGCGCTGCAGGAGCGGCTCGTGCCGGGGGAGCGGATCGCGCTGGTCGGCGACGATCTGTGGATCGACTACGCCGAGGGCGGTGTGCACAGCACGAGGCTCACCAAGGCCGTCCTCGATCGTGCGCTCGGCGTCGCAGGCACGGCGCGCAACCTCCGCACGATCCGGAAGCTCGCCGAGCTGACCGCATGAGCGAGAGGGCGCCGTTCACGCTGGCTCTGCCCTTCACGGGGCGGTGGATCGTGCAGAACAGCCCGGCGTCGCGCGTCCCCAGCCACAGCACAGAGCTGTTCGGCAGCTCGCACGCGATCGAGCAGGACGGCCGGGGGATCCCGCTCGCCTTTCTCCGCGAAGGAGAGCAGGACTGGGTGCCGCGGAACGGCGAGATCGTCGCTGTCTGATCAGTGGTTCAGTCCGAGGTCTCGCGGCTGATCGCCGAGGGAGGCATCAGCGGGTGCGCCTGCAGGTCGACGCGATGCGTGCCGCAGTCGGCGCAGCGGACGTACACGACGACGCCTTCGCTGGTCGGATGCCGCGAGTCGGCGACCCAGGCATGCTCGTGTGCGGTGGTGGTCTGACGAGGGATCGGCAGAGCGTGCAACGTGGTCATGCATCCAGCGTGATGTAATGGCCTTATGCATCTCAACCCTTACGGCGAATATGCGGTTCTCCTGGCCGCGTCCCTCGCCGACGACTTCCCCGTCGATCGAGCGGGAATCGAGGAGCGCACCCTCGAGATGGGGATGACGATGACGTTCCCTCCCGCCGCCGACGACCACGAACGGGTCAGAGAGGTGGTCGACGACTGGCTGCGGATCGTCGACGCGGCGGACCCGGACTCTCGCGCGGAGATCCTCAACGCGCAGATGGCGGAAGCTGCGGCGTACCCGCGCCTGACGAACCACGACGGCGAAGGCTGGCACCTGCACTACCGCGACGATGTGCGATCTCTGCCGTATGTGCTCCGGGCCGTCTTCGCGGTCGGCACGTCGCTGCACCTCGTCACCCGCGGCATGGACCGACTGGGTCGCTGCGAGGCCTCACCCTGCACGAACGTGGTCGTCGACGTGACCCGCAACGGGCGGCAGCGATTCTGCTCGGTGCGCTGTGCGAACAGAGCGGCGGTCCGGCGTCACAGGGCGCGCGCTGGCGCCTGACTACGGACCGCCGGGAATTCAGATCACGCGGTCTGCCCTGCGTGCTTCCCCTCGGCGACCTCTTCGATCAGCTTCGCGTTGAAAGCGGGGAGGTCGTCGGGAGTGCGGCTGGACACGAGACCTTCGTCGACCACCACTTCCTCGTCGACCCAGGTGGCTCCGGCGTTGCGGAGGTCGGTCGCGAGGCTCGGGTAGCTGGTCAGCGTGCGTCCGTCGACCACGCCGGCTTCGATCAGGATCCACGCGCCGTGGCAGATGACCGCGACCGGCTTGTGCTGCTCGAAGAACGAGCGGGCGAGGTCGATCGATGCCTTGTCGAGCCGCAGGTGGTCGGCGTTCACGACGCCGCCCGGGAGCACGAGAGCGTCGAACTCGTCGGCCTTCGCCGTCTCGGACGTGAGGTCGACGTGCTGCACGTGACCGTTCTTGCCGGTGATCTGCTGTCCGTCCGGTGCGATGAGCGTGGCGCTCGCGCCTTCGCCCTGCACCGCTTCCCACGGACTGGTCAGCTCGCTGTCCTCGAATCCGTCTGTCGCGAGGAATGCCACTCGGCTGTCGGTGAGAGTCGCCATGATGCGTCCTTTCGTGGGGTGAATGTCCCGGATGGGGACGCCACGACTCTCTCGCAGGGTGCCGACGGAGTGAAGGGGGTGGCCGGATCCGGCCGGTGGTGATAAACGGTGGGCCCCGTGGGGCTCGAACCCACGACCCGCGGATTAAAAGTCCGATGCTCTGCCAACTGAGCTAGAGGCCCGCCCCTCCAGTCTAGGGCGCAAAGAAGGAGCCGCTGACGACGTGTCGTCAGCGGCTCCTTCTCCATCCCACCGACCTCCCCCGAGAGGTGGGACGGCTTACCGAGTGTCCGCCTCGGCGTTCCCGGGCCTTACTCGGCCGGGGGCATCAGGACCGTGTCGATGAGGTACACGGTCGCGTTGGCGGTCTGGACTCCACCGCAGATGACGGTGGCGTCGTTGACCATCAGGTCGTCGCCGCTGCCGGTGACCTCGAGGTCAGCACCCTGGACGGTGGTGTGCATGCCGGCGATCTCGTCAGGTGCGACCTGGCCGGGGACCACGTGGTAGGTCAGGATCGAGCTCAGCGTGGCGCTGTCGGTCTTGAGTGCCTCGATGGTGGCCGGGTCGATCTTCGCGAAAGCGTCATCGACGGGTGCGAAGACGGTGAACTCGTCGCCGTTCAGCGTGTCGACGAGGTTGACGTCGGGGTTCAGCTGTCCGCTGACTGCGGCCACGAGCGTGGTGAGCAGCGGGTTGTTGGATGCTGCGGTGGCGACCGGGTCGAGCGACATGCCCTCGACGGATCCTGCGCCGTCCGGAACAGCCTCTGCGTATGCGGCGCAGCCGGGGCCGACCAGGTTCGCGGCCGGGTCCATCGTCTCGGTCTCGGGAGCCATCGTCTCGGACGACTCGGGGGCCGTCGACTCTGCCGGCTCTTCGGTGGTGCCGCCCATGGAACATGCGGAGAGCAGGAATGCGCTCGCAAGGCCGAGGGTGATGGCTGCGGTGACCTTCTTCTTGGTGCTGAACATCTCAAGCTCCTTCAGAACACTGCCACGGCCTCTCCGTGGCGTTGACAGTCGTTCGGAGCCCCACCGGGATCGGATGGGAGAAACGTCAAAGTTTTTTCCGAGCCGCCGAATCCAATCCGTTTCGAGGGTCTGCAGCGAACAGGTTTCGACGAGGAGCACTTAAGAGGACTCGTTTCCGTCACTTTCAGGTGGCGGCTGCACGGGAAAGCGGGGTGAATGCGGCATGCTGTTAGAGATGGTCATCGATGGAATGGACGTACCCGAAGACGGTACGGCTCGGGATGCTGTCGCTGACCTGCTCCTTCGCATCGGCGACGGTGATCAGCGCGCATTCGCGGAGCTCTACGACACTCTGTCGTCACGCGTCTTCGGCCTCATCCTCAGGGTCCTCGTGAATCGCTCGCAGAGCGAAGAGGTGCTCCAAGAGGTCTTCTTGGAGATCTGGCAATCCGCTACGAAGTTCGCTCCGAACAAGGGTCAGGGAAGAACCTGGGTGATGACGATCGCGCACCGTCGTGCGGTCGACCGGGTTCGGGCGTCCCAGTCCAGCGCGGACCGAGACGTACGAGCCGGGTTCAGGGACATCGGGGTCGCGCACGACAGTGTGGCGGAGACGGTGGAGCTGGGCATCGAGGGCGAGAAGGTGGTTCACGCGCTCTCAGGCCTTCCCGAGGTGCAGCGCGAAGCTCTCGTCCTGGCCTATTACGGCGGTTACAGTCAGAACGAAGTGGCAGCTCTCGTCGGGGCGCCGCTGGGGACGATCAAGACACGGATGCGAGATGGGCTCTCGCGACTGAGGACAGCTATGGGGGTGACGGCATGAACGAGAAGGACTTCGCAGAACTCGCGGCAGGAGCAGCGCTCGACGCGCTGTCGCCCGATGACCAGCAGCGGTATCACGCCGCACTCGCAGCGCACCCGGAATGGCAGGGCATCGTGGATGCCGATGCCGACAGTGCCGGCTTCCTCGCCGACGGAGTGGCGCAGGCCGTTCCTTCGCCCGACATTCGTGCCGCTCTGCTCGCACGTATCGCCGTCACGCCGCAGAGCGGCGATGTCGTTCTCTCGGACTCGGCGCCCGACTCGATGCCCGACCCGGCGCCCGGCGAGACGGCAGATGCCGCGCCCGTGGCGGACTCAGCGCCCGCCGCACGCGATGGCGACGACGCCCCGAAGGCTCCGGCACATCGCCTCCGCTTCCTCTTCGCGCTCGCGGCATGCCTCGCGCTGCTCGTCGGTGTGGGGGCAGGCGCCGTCGCGATCAACACCTACATCAACCGACCGGCGAGTGTCGTCGCACTCGAGGACATCCAGGCGGCCGGCGACGCTCAGCAGGCCAGCGTGTCGCTCGAGAGCGGCGGCACTGCGACCGCGCACTGGTCGGCGTCGCTCGGCAAGTCCGTGCTCGTGACCGACGGCATCCCGTCGCTCGCCGAGGGCAAGACCTACGAGCTCTGGTATGTGCGCGGTGACACTCCGGTGTCGGCGGGCGTGTTCGCGGCCGACGACGGCGAAGCGACAGCGGTGCTCGCGGGCGAGATGCACGCGGGTGATGTGATCGCCGTCACGGTGGAGCAGGACGGAGGCTCGCCCTCGGGCCTGCCGACATCCGATCCCGTCGTCGTGATCCCGACGGCCTGATGCCTCGGATCGCGCGTACCCTGGACTGATGCCTGAGCAGTTCTCCCGTCCGGTGCGCCGGCCCACCAGTGCCTTCGACAACATCGTGGGCAGTCACGATCCCGCCGAGGAGACGCGCGTCGCGCATGCGACCGCATCCGCTCTGCTGACCCGCGTGCGCGCCGATGAGAGCGGCGTGAGCGCCGACCGGCTCGTCGCCTTCACCGACGAGCACGGCATCGACGAGATCGCCGAGCTCTGGTCGAAGGCTCCGTCTCGCACTCTGCCGGGCGCGCTGTGGCGGCTGTACCTCCTGCAGCTGGCCATCCACGGCGATCCGCACACCGCGGCCCTGCTGTACGAGCGGGGCAGAGTGGAGCTCGCATCCGTGGATGCCGTGATCGCCGGAGCACCGGTGCCGGCGAACCCCGACGAGCTCGTCGCACTGATCGACACGATCCTCCGCGGTGCGTTTCGCGGCGACTTCGCGGTCGCCCTCGATCGGGCCGCGGCGTTCTGCCGAGTCCAGGCCTCTGGCGCGACCCACGCGGCGGACGACTACGAGCCGACCGAACCGTCGCGCGCGAGCGAGCTCACCACCCGCGCCCTGCGGCTGAGCAGCTATGCGCAGGACCTGTCTGCCGCTGCCGTGCTGTGGCGCTCGGGCGCATTGGCCTGAATCGACGCGGCGGCCGGGTTCTCGTCGGGCGCCGTGCCCGCATGAAAAGACCGGGCCGCAAAAACGCCTCTCGGCGGAAGGCCGCTCGCAGCGGCAAAAATTGGAGCCCGGGGTTATGCGGCCCGGCCACTCCAGTGTAACAAGTTCGCGCTGAAGCTATTCCCGGGGCTCTAGGCTCGGATCATGACACGGCGCTTTGCTCTGATGATCGATCCTGCGGCGGCCGACGTCGCCCGCTCCGACTTCGCAGACACGTTCACCCTCGTGGATGCGGCCGCACCGGCGCTGAGCGTGGGGGAGCTGAGCACGCAGCGCGGCGACGGGGTGTTCGAGTCGATCGGCGTGATCGACGGGCATGCGCAGGAGGTCGTGCCGCACCTCGAGAGGCTCGCGCACTCGGCGCAGCTGTGCGACCTGCCGCTCCCCAATCAGGCGCAGTGGCACCAGGCCATCGAGCGAGCGGCCGCCCACTGCGAACAGGGCGAATACGTCATCAAGCTCATCCTCAGCCGTGGGGTCGAGCACGGCCCCACACCGACCGCCTGGGTCACGGCCGCACCGGCATCCGACTTCTCGGCGGTGCGCGAGCAGGGGATCCGCGTGGTCACCCTCGACCGCGGGTACGACCTCGACGTTGCTGAGAAGGCACCGTGGCTGCTGCTCGGGGCCAAGACCCTCTCGTATGCGGTGAACATGGCGGCGCTTCGCGAAGCGCACCGACGTGGAGCTGACGACGCGATCTTCCTCTCGCGTGACGGCTTCGTGCTCGAGGCGCCGACCGCGTCGCTGATCCTGCGCTTCGGCGAGCGTTTCGTGACGCCGGCGCCCAACGGCGGCATCCTGCACGGTACGACACAGCTCAGCGTCTACGAGCACCTCACCGCGCGCGGATTCGTCGCCGAGTATGCGCAGGTGCCGGCATCCGATCTGTCGCGTGCTGACGCCGCCTGGCTCGTCTCCAGCGTCCGCCTCGCCGCCCCGATCACCGCCGTGGACGGGGTCGAGCTGCCCGTCGATCGCGCGCTCACGGCCGAGCTCAACGACTACCTCCTCTCGCCCCGAGACTGAGGCGCGCCCGGTCGCAGGACCGAGAGAGGGCCCGACGCCGAAGCGCCGGGCCCTCTCTCGGTCCGAGACCGGTTGCTTATCCGAAGCGTCCCGAGACGTAGTCCTCGGTCGCCTGCACCGACGGGGTGGTGAACATCGTGCGGGTGTCGTCGTACTCGATGAGCTTGCCGGGCTTGCCGGTGCCGGCGATGTTGAAGAATGCGGTCCGGTCGGACACGCGGCTCGCCTGCTGCATGTTGTGCGTCACGATGACGACGGTGTACTCCGACTTGATCTCGGCGATGAGCTCCTCGATCGCGAAGGTCGAGATCGGGTCGAGCGCCGAGCAGGGCTCGTCCATCAGGATCACGTCGGGGGAGACGGCGATGGCACGCGCGATGCACAGACGCTGCTGCTGGCCGCCCGAGAGACCCGAACCGGGGCGGTCGAGGCGGTCCTTGACCTCGTTCCAGAGGTTCGCGCCACGCAGGGACTTCTCGACGAGAGCATCCTGATCGCTCTTCGCCATGCGCGTGTTGTTGAGCTTGACGCCCGCGAGCACGTTCTCCTTGATCGACATGGTGGGGAACGGGTTGGGACGCTGGAAGACCATGCCGACCTGACGGCGCACCAGCACGGGGTCGACGCCGGCGCCGTAGAGGTTCTTGCCGTCGATCAGCACTTCTCCCTCGACACGCGCGCCGGGGATGACCTCGTGCATGCGGTTGAGGGTGCGCAGGAACGTGGACTTGCCGCAGCCGGACGGGCCGATGAACGCCGTGACGGTGTTGGGCTTGATCTCGATGCTGACGCCTTCGACGGCGAGGAAGTCGCTGTAGTAGACGTTGAGGTCGTTGACTTCGATGCTCTTGGACACGTGTGATCCTTCTTCTTCAGTCGGGAAAGACGGCTCAGCGGCCGTTGATCTTGGGGGCGAACACCTTGGCGATGATCCTGGCCAGCAGGTTCAGCACCATCACGATGACGATCAGGGTGAGGGCGGCGGCCCAGGCCCTGTCGAGGTAGGCATCGACGGGGATGCCGGGGTACTTGGCCTGCATGTACGAGAACACGGGCAGCGTCGCCATCTGCCCGCTGAACATGTTCAGGTTCATGCCCTGCACGATGCCGACCGTGAGCAGCAGCGGCGCGGTCTCGCCGATCACGCGTGAGATGGCGAGCATGATGCTGGTCAGGATTCCGGCGATGGCGGTCGGCAGGACGACCTTGATGATCGTCAGCCACTTCGGCACACCGAGCGCGTATGCGGCCTCTCGGAGCTCGTTCGGGACGATCCGCAGGAGTTCCTCGGAACCGCGCACGACCACGGGGATCATCAGCACCGAGAGGGCGAGCGAGCCCATGATGCCCATGCGGGTGCCGGGGCCGACGATCAGCGAGAAGACGGAGTAGATGAACAGACCGGCGACGATCGACGGGATGCCCGTCATGACGTCGACGAGGAACGTGATGCCGCGGGCGAGCTTGCGTCCCTCTCCGTACTCGACGAGGTAGATCGAGGTCATCAGACCGATCGGCACCGAGATGATCGTGGCGCCCAGCGTGATGAGGAGCGTGCCCCAGATGGCGTGCACCGCGCCGCCGCCTTCGCCGACGATGTTGCGCATCGAGAAGCTGAAGAACTCGCCGTCGAACCGCATGAGGCCGTTGACGACCACGGTGTACAGCAGCGAGATGAGCGGGAGGAGCGCGACGACGAAGGCGCCGGACACCAGCGCCGTCATGAGGCGGTCGATCGCGTGGCGACGGCTCTCGACCACGGTGGAGATCACGAAGATCAGAACCATGTAGAAGATGAGGCCGACGACGAGGGTGAGTGCGATGTTGAAGTCGGCGGGGTCGTTGCCCGCGTTGACGAAGGCGAAGATCGTGGCCGACACCACGAAGGCGGCCAGCAGCAGCGCCCAGGGTGCCCACCGGGGAAGATGACCTGCCGACGTGCTGTGCACCGGAGCGGCGACGGATGACGGCGAGGGCGTGAGGGTGGCGGTCATGTCAGTTGGCTCCCGAGAACTCAGCACGGCGCGAGACGATCCAGCGGGCCACGAAGTTGACCGCGAAGGTGACGATGAAGAGGATCAGACCCGCCGCGATGAGCGTGTTGACGCCCTCGTCGTGGGCCTCGGGGAACCGCAGCGCGATGATCGCGGGGATCGTCGTCGGGTTCTCCGGGTTGATCAGGTTGAACGTGACGATGCCGAGAGGCGAGAGCACGAGGGTCACGGCCATGGTCTCGCCGAGCGCGCGTCCGAGGCCGAGCATGGCGCCCGACACCATTCCGCTGCGTGCGAAGGGCAGGACGGCCATGCGGACCATCTCCCAGCGGGTGGCCCCGAGCGCGAGCGCCGCCTCCTCGTGGAGCTTCGGCGTCTGCAGGAACACCTCGCGGCAGATCGCGGTCATGATCGGCAGGATCATGACGGCGAGCACGAGGGATGCGGTGAGGATCGTCTTTCCCGTGCCCGAGGGCGTGCCGCTGAAGATCGGGATCCAGCCGAGGTTCTCGTTGAGCCACTTGTAGAAGGGCACGAGCATCGGGGCGAAGGTGAGGGCTCCCCAGAGGCCGAAGACGACCGACGGGACCGCCGCGAGCAGGTCGATGATGTAGCCGAGGAACCCGGCGAGGCGCCGCGGGGCGTAGTGCGAGATGAACAGCGCGATGCCGATAGCGATGGGAGCGGCGATCACGAGGGCGATGAAGCTCGACCACAGCGTTCCGAAGACGAACGGCCAGACCCAGGACAGGAACGACTGACCCTCGAGGATGTGGTTGCCGCTCGTGTCTCCCGAGAGCGCGGGGATCGACTGCACGATGAGGAACAGGGCCACGGCGGCGAGCGTGACGAGGATGATGATTCCCGCGGCCAGCGCGGTGCCCGAGAAGACGAGGTCTCCCCGTCGACGCAGCTTGGGGGGTGTCCCGGCTGAACGGGTGGTATCGGGACCCGTTGTGGTTGTGGACATCGGAGCGACTCCAGGCTCTGAGGGACTTTCGGGGGTTTTCATGCGGGTGCCCCCGGGTGTCGGTCGAGTCCTCTCGACCGACACCCGGGGGCGTCGGACCGGGGCTCAGCGGTGGGCTGAGCCTTCGGTCACTCCGTGACGATCGCGTCGATCGCGGTGCTGATCTGGTCGCGCAGGCTGTCCGAGATCGGCGCGCTGCCCGCGGCCTCGGCTGCGGCATCCTGACCCTCGGCCGATGCGACGTACTGGAAGTACGCCTTCACGAGGCCGGCGGTCTCGGCGTCGTCGTACTCGACGCAGCCGATGAGGTAGGACACGAGTGCGATCGGGTACGAGCCGGCGGGTGCGGCGGCCGGGTCGACGGCGAACGCGAGGTCGTGGTCCGAGCGGCCCTCCTCGAGCGGCGACGCCTCGACGAGCGCGGCCGCGGCGTCTGCCGAGTAGGGGACGTACTCGCCCTCGACCTCGACGGCGACCTGTCCGAGCTCGGAGGTGCGCGACGCGTCGGCGAAGCCGATGTAGCCGGAGCCGTTGGTGATCGCGTCGACGACGCCCGAGGTGCCGTCGCCGGCCTCGCCGGTCTGCAGCGGCCACTCGTCGCTGGGCTCGTAGGTCCACACGTCGGGGGCGACGGCGCTGAGGTACTTGGTGAACGTCTCCTGCGTGCCCGAGGGGTCGGAGCGGTGCACGGTCACGATGGCCTGGTCGGGCAGTTCGACGCCCTCGTTCTGCGAGGCGATCGCGTCGTCGTTCCACTTCGTGATGGTGCCCGCGAAGATCTTGGCGATGGTCTCGCCGTCGAGGTTCAGCTCGTCGACGCCCTCGAGGTTGAACGCGACGGCGACGGGGGAGATGTAGACGGGGATCTCGACGATCTCGTCGGAGGCGCACGAGCCGAAGCCGCCCGCGGCGAGCTCGTCGGCGTTGAACGCGCGGTCGGAGCCGATGAAGTTCGACGAACCGGCGATGAAGTTCTCGCGGCCGGTGCCCGAACCCGTCGCGGTGTAGTTCACCGTGGTGTCGGGGTTGGCGGTCTGGAATGCGGCGACCCAGGACTGCTGGGCTGCTTCCTGCGAGGAGGCTCCGGTGGCCTCGATGGTGCCGGAGAGAGTGGATTCGCTCGGCGCGTCGGTGGTTCCGCCGGTTCCGCCTTCGTTCGCGGCACAGCCGGCGAGGGCGAGAGCGGCCACGGCGCCGACGGCGCCGATACGTGCGATTCGGGAGATCTTCACTGTGGATCCTTCGATCTTTGATGTGGTGGGGCCCGGTGCAGGGCACACAGTGACGCTATGTGCGGCGGTTAACGAGACTCTCCCGCGCAGGTGAACGGCAGGTGAACGGCGCGCGTCTCTCTGGGGCATGCGAAAGGCCGCATCCGTTGACGGATGCGGCCTTTCGTCGTCTTTCGCAGCGCGCTAGACCTTGGGGATGTGCGTCTCGATCGCGATGATCCCCGACCCCGGGTTGGAGGCCGAGAGGTGCGCGACCGAGAAGGCGGCCGGTTCGAGGTCGGCCGCGCTGCTGACATAGGAGCCGCGGACGGTTCCGGTGGCCAGGGCGATCTCGGTCAGGATTCCCGGGAGCACAGGGCCATGGCTGCACAGCACTGCCGGCTTGCCCGACCGCACGCGGCGACCGACGATCGAACGCAGATCGTCTTCGCCGTCCTCCCACGCGTCCTGACTGATCTTCGGCGTGGTGACGGTCTTCCGATCGAGGGCCTTCGCGAGCGGGGTCACGGTCTGCATGCAGCGCACGGCATCACTCGTGATGATCTTGCGCACGCCGAAGGCCCGCAGCGGGCCGACGATCGACTTCGCCTGATTCAGGCCTCGATCGGTCAGAGGACGTTCGGCATCCGCTCCGTCCCAGTCGCCGCGCGAGAGCGCCTTCGCGTGGCGCAGGGCGATGATCGGGAACGTGCGCAGCACGCCGTCATCGACGAGCTGAGCGAAGAAGTCGAGGATCTCGATGTCGACCGGGTAGCTCAGCCGGTCGCGCGCCTTCTTGACGCTGACCCATTCGAGCGCGGCGATCTCGCGATTCGGCACGAACGTCGAGGCGCGGATCGCGTCGGACGTGGCCTCGGCCGCCCAGTAGTGCACGACCTTCTGCTTGCTGGAGGGCAGATGGTAGCGGCTCACACCGACGGGGACTCCGAGCGAGACGCGGATGCCGGTCTCTTCGTGCACCTCCCGCACAGCCGTCTCGGCGAGCATCTCACCGGGGTCGACCTTGCCCTTGGGAAGCGTGACGTCGCGGTATTTGGTGCGATGGATCAGAAGGATCCGCAGCTTGCCGTCGATGAGTCGCCAGACGACCGCGCCGGCCGCGTACACGGCCTTGTCCGTCCACTTCGACCGTGCTGCTCTGGTGCTCGAATCGTCGTTCATCGAACCGCCCGTGCGCGACGGCGTCGCTGGACCAACCCCATGGTCTTGTCCTGCAGGTCGATGAGCGGCTTGCCTGCGGCATCCGTGGCGTGCCGGGTCCAGACGCCGTCGGCGCCGAGGTGCCACGAGGTGGTTCCTGGGTCCATGGCGAGGTCGAAGAAGTCGAGCAGGTCCTTCATGTGACCGGGGTCGGTGACGCGCACCAGCGCCTCGACGCGGCGGTCGAGGTTGCGGTGCATCATGTCGGCGCTGCCGATGTACACCTGCGCGTCGCCGTCGTTGTGGAACGCGAAGATGCGCGAGTGCTCGAGGTAACGACCGAGGATGCTGCGGACGGTGATGTTGTCGCTGATCCCCTCGAGGTCGGTGCGCAGACTGCAGATGCCTCGCACCCACACGTCGACCTTCACGCCGGCGGCGCTCGCGCGGTACAGGGCGTCGATGACCTCTTCGTCGACCATCGAGTTCACCTTGATGCGGATGCTCGCCGGCTTGCCGTTCTCGGCATTGCGGCGCTCGTGGTCGATCTGGCGCACGAGGCCCTTCCGCAGGTGGAGCGGCGCGACGAGCAAGCGCTTGAACTTCTTCTCGATCGCGTATCCGCTGAGCTCGTTGAACAGGCGCGTGAGATCCTTGCCGACCTGGGCGTCGGTGGTGAACAGCCCGAAGTCCTCATAGATGCGGCTGGTCTTCGGGTTGTAGTTGCCCGTGCCGATGTGCGAGTAGTGACGCAGCACCCCGTCTTCCTCACGGATGACGAGCGCGAGCTTGCAGTGGGTCTTGAGTCCGACGAGGCCGTAGACGACGTGGACGCCCGCCTTCTCGAGCTTGCGCGCCCAGACGATGTTGTTCGCCTCGTCGAAGCGGGCCTTGACCTCGACCAGCGCCAGCACCTGCTTTCCCGCTTCGGCGGCGTCGATCAGCGCCTCGACGATCGGGCTGTCGCCCGAGGTGCGGTAGAGAGTCTGCTTGATCGCGAGCACGTGCGGGTCGCGCGCCGCCTGCTCGAGGAACGAGACGACGCTCGTGGTGAACGACTCGTACGGGTGGTGCACGAGCACGTCCGACTTGCGGATCGCCTTGAAGATGTCGGCTCGGGTGTTGCTCCCGGTCGGCTGGAAGGCGACCGCCGTGGTCGGAAGATGCGGCGGGTAGCGGAGATCCGGGCGATCGATGCGCGACAGGTCGAAGAGACCTCGGAGGTCGAGCGGTCCGGGGAGTCGATAGATCTCCTGGTCGGTGATCTCGAGCTCGCGCACGAGGAGGTCCATCGTGACCTCGTCCATGTCGTCGGTGATCTCGAGGCGGATCGGCGGACCGAAGCGGCGGCGGAGCAGCTCGGCCTCGAGCGCCTGGATGAGGTTCTCGCTCTCGTCCTCCTCGATCTCCACATCCTCGTTGCGGGTGAGGCGGAAGGCGTGGTGGTCGAGGACCTCCATGCCCGGGAAGAGATCGCCGAGGTGGTTCGCGATGAGCTCTTCGAGCGTGAGGAAGCGCTTGATCTCGCCGGAGCCCGGAACCTCGACGAATCGGGGAAGCATGGGCGGCACCTTGAGGCGCGCAAACTCCTGACGCCCGGTGCGGGCGTTGCGGATGCGGATGGCGAGGTTCAGCGACAGCCCGGAGATGTACGGGAACGGGTGCGCCGGGTCGACCGCGAGCGGCATCAGCACGGGGAACACCTGGGCGCCGAAGTACTCGGAGAGCTTGGCTCGCTCCTCGTCGGTGAGCTCGGCCCACTCGGTGATCTCGATGCCGGACTCGGCCAGCGCCGGACGCACGAGCGACTTCCAGGCGTCGGCGTGACGCAGCTGCAGCGCGTGCGCCTCACGGGCGATGTCGGCGAGGGCGTCGGCGGGGGAGCGGCCGATGTTGGTGGGCACCGCCAGACCGGTCAGGATGCGGCGCTTGAGTCCGGCGACGCGCACCATGAAGAACTCGTCGAGGTTGCTCGCGAAGATGGCGAGGAAGTTCGCACGCTCGAGTTCGGGGAGCGACGGATCCTCCGCGAGTTCGAGCACGCGCTGGTTGAAAGCGAGCCAGCTCAGCTCGCGATCGTGGTAGCGGTGGTCGGGGAGGAGCGAGTCGGGGGACTCGACGGCATCGAAGTCGTCATCTTCAGCGTCACCGAGACCTGCGTCGGCGAGTGCGGGATCGATCATGGGGTACATCTAAGCACCGTGAGGTGACGCGCGTGTGAACTGACGGTGCGTGCGTCACCGCGATGCGGCGACCGTCTCCTCGTCGTACACGTTGAATCGGTAGCCGACGTTGCGGACCGTGCCGATGATCTGCTCCTGGTCGCCCAGCTTCGCCCGCAGGCGTCGCACGTGCACATCGACGGTTCTGGTGCCGCCGAAGTAGTCGTAGCCCCACACCTCGCTGAGCAGCTGCTCGCGCGTGAACACCCGCGACGGGTGCGTGGCGAGGAAGTGCAGGAGCTGGAACTCCTTGTACGTGAGGTCCAGCGGGCGCCCTCTGAGCTTCGCCGAATACGACTGCTCGTCGATCGTGACGCCGGAGGCCTGCACGCGCGTCGGCTCTGCGACCTCGTCCCGGCGGGCGAGGGCGAGCCGCACGCGGGCATCGGTCTCGGCCGGGCCGGCGGTGGCGAGGAGCACGTCGTCGATGCCCCAGTCTCCGGACAGCGCGCTCATCCCGCCCTCCGTCACGACGAGCAGCAGCGGCGCATCCTGACCGGTGGCTCGCAGCAGGCGGCAGAGCGACTTCGCGCCGACGAGGTCGAGACGCCCGTCGACGATCACGATGTCGTATTCGGGGGCGCTCACGAGTTGGGCGGGCTCGGCCGGGATCTGGCGCACTCGATGGCTGAGGAGCTCGAGTGCGGGCAGGACCTGCTCCGAGACCGGAGCATTGGTCAACACCAGGACCTGGGCCACACGCACTCCTTCCGGACGGCGGGGTACGCCGTGCCGCAATGATACCGGGCGCCGATGGGTCACAATGGAGTCATGACGGATCCAGCGCTCGCACCGCGTAATGCTTTCGTCGGCGTGCTCATCGTCTGGGCGGTCGCCTTCGTCGCCTCGATCGGCGTGGGCATCTTCGTCGCCGAGGAGTGGCGAGTGCCGTGGCTGCTCGTGGTCTTCGGCGCGATCGTGCTCCTCTCCTTCGCCGTGCAGCTGCAGTACGGGCGCACGCAGGGCTTCATCTTCCGCGTGGGTGCCAGCACCATCGGCGCCTTGCTGCTGATGGGCGTGATCTCGGTCGGCTTCGGCCTCGCCGCTCTCGTCACCTGATCAGCGGACGAGACACCCGGCCTGCTGGAGGGTAAAGTGGAGGCCATGGACCTCATGGCGCTCGAACTCTTCTTCATCGGCCTTCTGGGCCTGGCGAGCCTCGCGATCGCCTTCGTCTCGGTCGTCGTGCTGCGGAACCTCTTCCGCGGCCAGCGCTGAGCATCGTGCTCGAGCTGCCCACCGATCTCTCGGCCGACCTCGCGCCGCTCTCGTGGCTGATCGGCGTCTGGGAGGGCACCGGGGTCATCGACTATCCGGTCGGCGACGACCGTCTGCAGGGCGAGTTCACCCACCGGGTGAGCTTCAGCCATGACGGCGGTCCCTTCCTGAACTACTCCGCGACGGCGATTATGGCGGGCGAAGACGGCGCCGTCTCGATCCCGCTCGTCGCCGAGAGCGGCTACTGGCGTCTGTCCCGGCCGGCCTCCGACTCCGACGCCGGCCCCGCACTGCTGCCGCCGCGCGCCGAGCAGGTCGTGCGCAGCGTCGACGACGTGGAGGAACTGCGCGCTCCCTCAGGCGGCTTCCCGATCGAGGTCTCGATCGCCCACGCCGACGGGACGCTCGAGCTCTACCTCGGCGAGATCAACGGTCCGCGTATCGACATCGCGTCCGACGCCATCGTGCGCGGAGCCGGGGCCAAGGAGTACGGCGCAGCCACGCGGATGTACGGCCTGGTCGACAACCACCTTCTCTGGGCCTGGGACATCGCGGCTCTCGGCACGCCGATGCGGTCTCACGCCTCCGCTCGACTCGCGAAGGTCTGACATGACCGGATTCACCGACCTCCCGGGAGCTGTGATCGCCGAGCACGGGATCGCGCACTTCGGCGACGCCTTCCGCGAGCAGCGTCGTCTCGCAGACGGCGCGGCCCTGGTTCCGCTCGACGACCGGACGGTCATCGAAGTCGCCGGTCCCGAACGGCTGGGGTGGCTGGACTCGATCACCTCTCAGTCCGTGGGGCGACTCGCTGCCGGCGAGAGCACGGAGCTGCTGGTGCTCGACCCTCAGGGGCGCGTCGAGCACGCGGCAGGGGTCGTCGACGACGGCTCGTCGACCTGGCTGATCGCCGACACCGACGACGCGGAGGCACTCGCGACCTGGCTGACGCGCATGAAGTTCCGCACCCAGGCGACCGTGGCTGTGCGCCCCGATCTGGCGTTGCTCGGCTTCGTCGACGGTGGCGCGGCGGCTGAGCGGGCGACTGCTGCCGCATCCGCTCCGTCCGGCGCTCCGCTGATCTGGGCCGACCCCTGGCAGCGCGTGAGCGCGGGTGGTCATCAGTACGCCGAGGTCACCGATCACCCGGGCGCAGAGCTCGCGTGGAGGGTGGCGATCGCGACGACGGACGCCGCTGACGCGCTCGCCGCGACCCTGTCGTCCGAAGAGGTGGCAGGGCTCCTCGCCGCCGAGGCACTGCGCGTCGCCGCCTGGCGTCCGCGGTGGTCGGCCGAGGTCGACGAGCGCTCGCTGCCCCACGAATCGGACTGGATCCGCACCGCGGTGCACCTGAACAAGGGGTGCTACCGCGGCCAGGAGACGGTGGCCAAGGTGCACAACCTCGGACACCCGCCTCGCAGGCTCGCGGCGCTGCACCTCGACGGCAGCGAGGCGGTGCTGCCGGCAGTCGGCGATGCGGTCTTCGCCGGCGACGGCGAGGTGGGGCACATCACCTCCGTCGCCAGACACCATGAAGACGGCCCGATCGCGCTCGCGATCCTGTCTCGTCGCACACCGGTGGGCGATCTCGTCGTCCGAGCCGAGGGCGCCGACATCGCCGCGACCCAGCAGGTCATCGTGCCGGCGGATGCGGGTGCCATGGCCGACATCCCGCGCCTCACCCGGCTGTCCCGTCGCCCCAGTGCCCCGGATCCCCGTCAGGCGGGCTGAGCGAGGCGTGCAGGGCCCACCCGTCAGGGAAGCACCCGTCAGGGGAGCGGAGCCACCGCATCCCAGGGGAGCGTGAGCTCGCCCAGTCGCCACCTGGTCTTGCCGCCCAGCACCGGCCACCCCTGATCCCGGAGCGCCGCGACCGCGGCCAGGAACCGCTGCGTCGCGCCGAAAGTCGACAGCGGTGCTGCACGGTCCCATTCGCGGTCGAGGTCGACGAGCAGGGAGTGGATCCGCTCGCCAGGCACGTTGCGGTGGATGAGAGCCTTCGGCAGGCGCTCTGCGACGATGCTCGGATGTTCGAGGTCGGCGAGTCGGAGCGAGATCGTGAATCGCAGCGGCGCCCCCGTCGGGCCCACGTCGACCCAGCTCGACACGCGCCCGATCTCATCGCAGGTGCCTTCGACCAGAAGCCCGTCACGAGACAGCCGAGTCGACATGGTGCGCCAGGCGCTCGCGACGTCGCCCTCGTCGTACTGCCGCAGCACGTTCATGGCCCGGATCACTGCGGGTCGGCGTCCGGCCGGCAGCGGCACCTCGAACCCTCCACGGGCGAACGAGACTCGAAGGTCGGGTGAGAAGGGCGTGCGCGCAGCCCGCACCTCGGCGAGCTGGCGGTTCGCGGTGGCCACTCGCTCCGGATCGATCTCGAGGCCACGCACCTCGGCATCCGCGCGGACGCGCTGCAGACGGGTCGCGAGCTCGAACGCCGTCACGCCGCTGGCGCCGTAGCCGAGGTCGATCACCAGCGGGTCTTCGGCTCGGCGGAACGCGGGGCTCGCCGCGATCCATCGATCGTTGCGGCGCAGCCGGTTCGTCCCGGTTGTGCCGCGGGTCGGCCGACCGAGAGGAGATGACGCCATGCGTCAATCCTCGCAGGGCACGGGCGTGGACGCGTCGAGCTGCGCCGATAAACTGACGTCATGACTTCGAAGCGCACCCTGATCCTGCTCCGTCACGGCCGGAGCGAGTGGAACGAACTGAACCTGTTCACCGGCTGGGTGGACGTCCGCCTCAACGAGCAGGGAAAGAAGGAGGCTCAGCGCGGCGGCGAGCTGCTGGCCGAGGCCGGCATCCTTCCCGACGTGCTGCACACCTCTCTGCTCAGCCGTGCGATCCAGACCGCGAACATCGCGCTCGACGCAGCCGACCGCCTGTGGATTCCCGTGACGCGCTCGTGGCGCCTCAACGAGCGTCACTACGGCGCCCTGCAGGGCAAGGACAAGGCGCAGACCCTCGAGGAGTTCGGCCCTGAACAGTTCCAGCTCTGGCGTCGCTCGTTCGACGTGCCGCCGCCCCTGCTCGACGATGAGAGCGAGTTCAGCCAGGTCGGCGATGTGCGATACGCCGACATCGACGGCGAGGTGCCCCGCACCGAGTCGCTGAAGCTCGTGATCGACCGTCTGCTGCCGTACTGGAACGACGCGATCGTCCCCGACCTCGAGGCCGGCAAGACGGTTCTCGTCACCGCCCACGGCAACTCGCTGCGCGGCCTGGTGAAGCACCTCGAGGGCATCAGCGACGACGACATCGCCGAACTCAACATCCCCACCGGCATTCCGCTGGTCTACGAGCTCGACGAGAACAACGTCCCGACCGGCCCCGGTCGTTACCTCGACCCCGAGGCCGCTGCCGCAGGCGCCGCCGCCGTGGCTGCGCAGGGCAAGAAGTAGCACCGGACGACGAAGGGGGCGGATGCTGTCAGCATCCGCCCCCTTCTTCTCTGTCGTGACGCCTCAGGCGTGACCGAACTCGCGCTGCTGCTCGGCCGCGAGGGGGATGTCCTCCTCTTCGACGCGCCAGTCACCGGTCGCGAGGTACACGACCTTCTTGGCGACGGCGACGGCGTGGTCGGCGAAGCGCTCGTGGTAGCGGCTGGCGAGCGTGGCGTCGACCGTCGCGGTCGCCTCGCCCTTCCAGTTGTCGCTGAGCACCTTCTCGAACACGCTGGCGTGCAGCTCGTCGATGTCATCGTCGGTGTTGCGGATGGTGTCGGCCAGGCGCAGGTCCTGGGTGCGCAGCAGCTCCGAGAGAGTGCGCGAGATCTCGACGTCGAGCTCGCCCATCTTGGTGAAGGTGCCCTTGAGACCCTTCGGGATCGCGCGCTCCGGGAAGCGGAGGCGAGCGAGCTGGGCGATGTGCTCTGACATGTCGCCCATGCGCTCGAGCGAGGCGCTGACACGCAGCGCGATCACCACGATGCGCAGGTCGCGGGCGACGGGCTGCTGACGGGCGAGGATCTCGATGGCCTGCTCGTCGAGCTTGACCGCCAGCTCGTCGATCTTCGCGTCGTCGGCGATGACCTCTTCGGCGAGCTCGACGTCGCTGGTGGCGAACGCACGCGTCGCCTTGTCGATCGAGACCGTGACGAGGTCGGCGATCTCCACGAGACGGGACTGCAGGTCCTCGAGGGACTGGTGGAAGACTTCGCGCATGTGGGCGCAACCTTTCATTCGGGTCTCGACTGTGGTGACAGCGCGAGACGGCTGGGTCGTCCGCGCGGGAGGAGAGGTCCGCGCTCCCGCACAGGCCCGAAAGCGATTGTCTGCTTCGAAGGTTAACGAACGGTGCCCAGCACGTGAATAGTACTTCTCGCGTTGTTGCCAGCACAGGAGAACCCGCCGATCCGGCGGTGAACGCACTCTACGCTGTGGTTATGACCTTGCCGCAGATCGCGCTGCTCGCGTTGGCCGTCGGCCTCGTGATCGGCATCGGCCTATCGCTTCTCATCGCCTGGGCGTACCGCGCCAGGGCACGGGTCGCCGACGAGACGTCACTCGCCGTTCCGGCGGGCGTCACCGCGGTGCTGGGCAGCATGGACGACGCAGCCTGCGTGGTCGATTCCTCGGGGCTCGTGCTCGCCGTCTCCAAAGCAGCCACGCGATTCGGCATAGAGGTGGGAGCACCGCTGGAGAATCCCGAGCTGCGTCAGCTCGTGCGCGGCGGCCGCAACGACGGCGGCTCGGCGACCGAATCCCTGCGCATCACACGGGGCGGGCTCAGCCTCGATCCCCGACTCGTCTCGGCACGCGCGAGTGTGATCAGCCCCCGCATGACCCTGCTGATCATCCGCGATGTCACCGAGCAGGAGCGCCTGGATCAGATGCGCCGCGATTTCGTCGCCAACACCAGCCACGAGCTCAAGACCCCCGTCGGGGCGGTGACCCTGCTGGCCGAGGCCATCGAGTCCGCGGCGGACGATCCTGCGCAGGTGCGCCATTTCGCCACCCGGATCTCGGCCGAGGCCGCTCGTCTCGGTCAGCTGACCGGCCGCATCATGAGTCTGTCGAGGCTCCAGACCGACGACGCGCTGTCGGACGTGCGCCCCGTCTCGATCGACGAGGTGCTGGCGACCGCCCTCGAGGCGCATGTCGTGCAGGCCGACTCGGCCGGGGTCGAGCTCGCTCGCGGCGGCGACCGGGGAGTCTGGGTGCGCGGTGACTCGCAGATCCTGATCGAGGCATTCGGCAACCTCATCGCCAACGCGATCGTGTACTCCCCGAAGGGGTCCCGCGTCGGCATCGGAGTGAAGGCCGACGACGGTGTCGTCGAGATCGCGGTGTCCGACCAGGGCATCGGCATCGCGGAGGCGGATCGAGAGCGGATCTTCGAGCGCTTCTACCGTGCAGACGAGGCGAGGTCGCGCCGCACCGGCGGAACCGGACTCGGACTCTCGATCGTCAAGCACGCCACACAGCGCCACGGTGGCGAGGTGCGCCTCTGGTCGCGCCCCGGACGAGGCTCGACCTTCACCATCAGGCTTCCCACGATCGATGCTCCCCCGAGTATCGACAGGGACAAGAAGAACAAGAAGAAGCGCGAGCGCAAGGCGGCGAAGGCCGCAGCTCGCGTCCGAAACGGAGAGAACGCATGACCCGCATCCTTCTCGTCGAAGACGAGCCCGACCTCGCCGACCCGCTCGCCTATCTGCTGCGCCGAGAGGGGTACGAGGTCGAGATCGCCGAGGACGGCCCGGGGGCGCTGACCGCGTTCCGCGAGCGCGGCGCCGATGTGGTGCTCCTCGACCTGATGCTGCCCGGCATGCCGGGCACCGAGGTGTGCCGGCAGATCCGCTCGACCTCTGCCGTGCCGATCATCATGGTCACGGCCAAGGACTCGGAGGTGGACATCGTCGTCGGGCTCGAGCTCGGCGCCGACGACTACGTCACCAAGCCGTACTCGTCGCGTGAGCTGCTGGCTCGGATGCGTGCTGTGCTGCGCCGCGTGGTCCAGGCCGACAGCGAGCTCGACGAGCGCGTGCTCGACGGCGGCCGCGTCTCACTCGACATCGACCGCCACACGGTGACGGTCGCCGGTCAGCAGATCAACATGCCGCTGAAGGAGTTCGAACTTCTCGAGGTGCTCATGCGCAACTCGGGTCGCGTGCTCACGCGCGGCCAGCTGATCGACCGGGTGTGGGGCAGCGACTACTTCGGCGACACCAAGACCCTCGACGTGCACATCAAGCGCATCCGCTCGCGGATCGAGGAGAACCCGGGCGAGCCGGTCATGCTCGTCACCGTCCGGGGCCTCGGCTACCGCTTCGAGGGCTGAGCCCCAGCGCCGTACAGAAGAGGCCGTCACCCCGGGGGTGACGGCCTCTTCTTCAGCGTGTGCGCCGGATCACTCCGAGGGAGCGGGGGCGGCCGTGTCGGACGGGACCGGCTCGGGCGTGGGGGTCGACTTCGTGGCGCTGGGCACCAGGTCGGCGTAGTACGGCAGCGCGCCGTCGAGAACCGGGACCTCGGTCTTGGTGCCGGCGCCGTCACCCGACTGGAAGTGGATCTCGATCGTCGCACCGGGCATCGTGTCGAGGTCTTCGATGCGCAGCGGCTCCTCGTCGGCGCCGAAACTGACGGTCTTGCCTGCGGGCACCGACACGGTGAACGGGTCGAGCCCCTCGATCGTCATCGTGAGCGTGGCCTTCTCGGTGGTCGGGTTCACAACGGCGGCGACGAAGTTGCCGACGGAGCCGTCTTCGTTCGCGACGATGAACGCGTTGCGCACGTCGATCGGGCCGTCCGAGTCCGAGACGTTGACGCCGTCCGAGGCCGAGTACTGGACCTCCGTCGACTGCGGCGTAATGAACGTGCAGCCGGTCGCGCCGAGAAGAACGAGGGCGCTGATGGCGGCAGACGCAACAAGGCGCGATTTCACGGGTCCTCCTGAGGTCCGACGGGATATCCGCATCCATTCTATGCGCATGCGGGGTGCCCCCTGAGGACGTGGAGGCGCGAACCTTAGCGCATTCCCCCTGTGGTATCCTTGAGGTTGCCGAAAGGACAAGTTTTTATGCTTTTTGAGGTTGGCGAAACTGTCGTCTATCCGCACCATGGCGCTGCGACCATCATCGAGGTCAAGGAGCGCATCATCAAGGGTGAGGCGAAGAAATACCTGAAGCTCAACGTCACCCAGGGGGACCTCATCATCGAGGTGCCCGCTGAGAACGTCGATCTCGTCGGGGTCCGCGATGTCATCGGCCGAGAGGGCCTCGACGCTGTGTTCGAGGTGCTTCGCGCGCCGTTCACCGAAGAGCCGACCAACTGGTCGCGTCGTTACAAGGCGAACCTCGAGAAGCTCGCCTCCGGCGATGTCATCAAGGTGAGCGAGGTCGTGCGCGACCTGTGGCGTCGTGACCAGGACCGCGGGCTGTCTGCGGGTGAGAAGCGGATGCTGGCCAAGGCGCGTCAGATCCTCATCTCCGAGCTCGCGCTCGCTGAGAAGACCGACGAGGACAAGGCGAGCGCACTGCTCGACGAGGTCCTCGCGTCCTGAGTGGACTGAGAGAAGGCGGGTGCTTCGGCATCCGCCTTTTTTCGTGCGCGCCGGTAACGTGAACCTGGTGAGCATCCTTCCCGTTCCTGACACCGCGATCATCGTCGTCGCCGCCGGTTCCGGCACCCGACTGGATGCCGGAGCGCCCAAGGCGTTCGTCGGCATCGACACGCATTCGATCCTCCGCCACGCGCTCGACGGCGTCTTCGCCGCCGCCCCCGCCCAGGTCATCGTCGTCGCGCCTGCCGGGTTCGAGGGCGATGCCGAGACCGAGGTCCGCGCAGCCGCCGGCGACCGCATCGATCTCGGCAGGGTCGTGACGGGCGGGGCTACGCGGCAGGAGTCCGTCTCCGCCGGTCTCGCAGCGCTGTGGGGCGATGTCACGCGAGTGCTCGTTCATGACGCGGCGCGCGCTCTGACGCCCCCCGAGATCATCGATGCGGTGGCGGCGGCCATCGACGGCGAGAGCGGGGTGATCCCGACGCTCCCGGTCGTCGACACGCTGAAGCGGGTCGAGGGGGATGCCGTCATCGCGCCGGTCGATCGCTCCGAGCTCGCCGCGGCGCAGACTCCTCAGGGGTTCCCGCGGGCTCTGCTCGAGGCCGCATACGAAGCGGCGGCCGCGTCGGGCATCGAGTACACCGACGATGCGGCGCTGTTCGCGGCGGCCGGGCATCTCGTGCGACAGATCGCCGGGTCGCCTCGCGGATTCAAGATCACCACGCCGGCCGACCTCGAGCGCGCCCGTCATCTGCTGGCGGACGTGCAGACGCCGACGTCCGTGCCGGACTCCGCACCGGACTCCACATGGACCGGACCCCGGGTCGGGCTCGGCACGGATGTGCACGCGTTCGGCGGAGACGGCAACCTGTGGCTGGCCGGCATCGAATGGCCGGGCGAGCGAGCGCTCTCGGGTCACTCCGACGGCGACGCCGTGGCCCATGCGATGGTCGATGCCCTGCTGGGCGCCGCAGGGCTCGGCGACATCGGCGAGCACTTCGGCACCGCGCACCCCGAGTACGCCGGCGCTCACGCAGAGGTCTTCCTCGCCCGCACCCGCGAGCTCCTCCACGAAGCGGGCTATGCGATCGGCAACGTGTCGGTGCAGTTCCAGGGCAATCGACCGCGCTTCAGCGGCCGCCGTGCCGAGGCTGAGCGGGTGCTCTCGGCGGCACTCGGCGGCGCGCCGGTCTCGGTCACGGCCACCACCACCGACGGCTTGGGGTTCCCCGGGCGCGGTGAGGGCATCGCGGTGACCGCGGTCGCCATGGTCCACCCGACCTGACGCTGCGGACGGCATCGGGGAATGCGTCGGCATCCGCCGTCGTTGTGGGGCATCGTCGTGCGGCAGTCGCATGCGGAGAAGGAGGCGTCATGAGGATTCTCGTCATCGGAGCCGGCGGTCAGGTCGGACGAACCGCCGTCCACGCCTTGGACGGTCATGAGATCATCGCCGCGTCGCGCAGCAGTGAGCCCTCGGTGGACGTCACGGATCCGGCTTCCGTCGAACGCCTGTTCGCGACAGTCGGCCAGGTCGATGCCGTGATCGTCGCGGTGGGGGAGGTGCCGTTCCGGCCCCTCGACGGGCTGACCCGTGGAGACTACGAATCCGCTTTCCGCGGCAAGGTGCTGTCGCAGCTCGACGTCGTGCGCATCGGCACGTCGTTCGTGCGCGACCGCGGGTCGTTCACCCTGACCTCCGGCATCCTCGCGCGTGAGCCCATCGCGGCGGGCGCCGCCGCGTCGTTCGCGAACGGGGCCGTCGAGTCCTTCGTGCTCGCGGCGGCCACCGAACTGCCCCGCGGCATCCGCATCAACGCCGTGAGCCCGTCGGTGCTCGAGGATGCGCCGTCGTATCACTCGTCGTTCCCCGGCTTCGTGCCCGTGTCGTCGCACCGCGTCGGACAGGCGTACGCGAAGAGCGTGCTCGGAGTGCAGACCGGGCAGGTGTTCCCGGTCGACTGAGGGTCGGCGAGGCGGTTCGAGGGCCCGGGGTCACACCCAGTCAACGGGATCGGCGGCCCGGTAAGCTTGTGCGGTGACTCTCCGCCTCTACGACACCCGCGCACAGCAGCTGCGCGACTTCGTGCCTCTCGATCCCGAGAACGTCACGATGTATGTCTGCGGACCCACGGTGCAGTCGGGCCCTCACATCGGGCACGTCCGCGCAGCTCTGAGCTTCGATCTGCTGCGACGCTGGCTGACGCACCGGTACGGCCGGGTCACGTTCGTGCGCAACGTCACGGACATCGACGACAAGGTGCTCGCGAACGCGACCGACACCGAGCCCTGGTGGGCGCTGGCGTACCGGATGGAGCAGGAGTTCACCGCGGCGTATGCCGGAGTCGGCATCCTTCCGCCGACCTACGAGCCCCGCGCGACGGCCTCCGTGCCCCAGATGCAGGAGATCATCGCGACCCTCATCGAGCGCGGTCACGCGTACCCTGCGCCGGACGGCTCGGGAGATGTCTATTTCGACGTGCGCTCGTGGTCGGACTACGGCTCACTGACGAATCAGTCGATCGACGCCATGGAGGCAGCGGAGGACGCCGACCCCCGAGGCAAGCGCACCCCTCAGGACTTCGCGCTCTGGAAGGGCGCGAAGGTCGATGAGCAGGCGGATGCCACGTGGCAGTCTCCCTGGGGCGCGGGCCGCCCTGGCTGGCACATCGAGTGCTCGGCGATGTCGAAGCGCTACCTCGGCCCCGAGTTCGACATCCACGGCGGCGGCCTCGATCTGCGCTTCCCGCACCACGAGAACGAGCTCGCGCAGTCGACCGCTGCCGGAGACCGCTTCGCGAGGTACTGGGTGCACAACGGCCTCGTGACGGTGGGCGGGCAGAAGATGTCGAAGTCCCTCGGCAACTTCACGCTCGCTCGCGATGTGCTCGCCGAACGCGACCCGCAGGTCGTGCGCTACGCGCTCGCCGCCGCGCACTACCGGTCGAGCCTCGACCTCTCGGAGTCGTCGTGGACCGAGGCCGAGGCGGCGCTGGGGCGGATCCGCACGTTCGTCGAACGCGCGGAGCGCATGCTCCCCCGGGCGATCGGCTGGGCGGAGCCCACCCCGATGCCCGACGCCTTCGCGACCGCGATGGATGACGACCTCGGCATTCCGCAGGCGCTCGGGGTGCTGCACGACACGGTGCGCGCAGGCAACGCGGCGCTCGACGCGGGCGACATCGACGGTGCGGCCTCGGCGAGGCACGAGGTCATCGCGATGCTCGACGTGCTCGGATTCGATCGTGTCGGTGAGGCGTCGGGAGGCGGCGACGCGCAGGCGTCCGCTCTCGACACGCTCGTGCAGACGATGATCACGCAGCGTGCGCAGGCGCGCGCTGACAAGGACTGGGCGGCGGCCGATCGCATTCGTGATGCGATCGCCGCCGCAGGAATCACGCTGGAGGACTCTCCGGCCGGAACTCATTGGAGTATCGATGGCTAAGCCAGGCAACCCCTCAGCGGGCAAGGGCAAGAAGAAGGGCCCGAGCAAGGGCACAGGCGGACTCGGGCGCAAGGCGCTCGAGGGCCGCGGACCGACCCCCAAGGCCGAGGACCGCGCATGGCACCCTGCCGGCAAGCGCAAGGCCGCGGCCGAGCGCTATGCGGCGTCCGGTGGAAAGGGCAAGCCGGGGCAGCGTCAGACCGCCGGCGGCAACCCCAACCGCTCGGCACGCGCGAAGGACAACACCACCGAGGTCGAGGTCGTCACCGGCCGCAACTCGGTGCTCGAGGCTCTGCGTGCGAAGATCCCCGCGTCGGCGTTCTACATCGCGCAGCGCGTCGAGATGGACGACCGCGTGAAGGAGATGCTGTCGCTCGCGACCAACCGCGGCATCCCGGTGCTCGAGGTCACGCGCCAGGAGCTCGACCGCATGGCCGGGTACGACGGAGTGCACCAGGGCGTCGCCGTCAAGGTTCCGCCCTACGAGTACGCCCACCCGCAGGATCTGCTCGAGGCAGTGATCGACAAGGGCGAGGTTCCGCTGTTCGTCGCCCTCGACGGCATCACCGACCCGCGCAACCTCGGCGCGATCATCCGCTCGACCGGTGCTTTCGGCGGCCACGGCATCATCCTGCCGCAGCGTCGCTCGGCCGGTGTGAACTCCGCGGCCTGGAAGACCAGCGCCGGCGCGGCAGCGCGTGTGCCGGTCGCTCTCGCGACGAACCTCACGACGCAGCTCAAGGAGTTCAAGAAGCAGGGTGTGTTCGTGCTCGGCCTCGACGGCGACGGCGACGTGCTGCTGCCCGAGCTGCAGCTCGCAGACCGTCCTGTCGTGATCGTCACCGGTTCCGAGGGCAAGGGCCTGTCGCGCCTCGTCGCCGAGACCTGCGACCAGATCGTGTCGATCCCGATCTCTGCTGTGACCGAGTCGCTCAACGCCGGTATCGCGACCTCGGTCGCGCTGTACCAGGTGTCGACCATCCGCAACGCGAAGAAGTAGGGGAGAAGCTCATGGCTCGCATCGTCGTGCTCGGGGGAACCGGCTATGCCGGACGCCACATCGTCTCGGAGGCGGTGAGCCGCGGGCACGAGGTCGTCTCGGTCTCTCGCTCCGCACCGTCGAACCCGGTCGAGGGTGCGCAGAACGTCCAGGGGTCCGTGCTCGACCTCGCGAGCCTGGGCGACGTCTTCGACGGTGCTGACGCCGTCGTGTCGGCATTGTCTCCTCGCGGCGACATGGAGAACTCGGTGCTCGATGCGCTCGGCGGCCTCGTCGAGAAGCTGAGCGGCACCGAGACGCGCCTCGGCGTGGTCGGCGGCGCGGGCGGAAGCCTGATCGCCCCCGGAGGGCCGCGACTCTTCGACCAGGGCTTCCCGGAGGAGTACAAGCACGAGGCGCAGGTCGGCATCGACTCGCTCGCGCTGCTGGAGCAGACCGACGACTCGCTCGACTGGTTCTTCATCCACCCCGCCGAGGTCTTCGGACCCTGGGCGGAGGGCGAGCGCACCGGTCACTACCGCGATGGCGGCGACGTCATCGTGCGCGACGCCGACGGCAAGTCGTTCATCTCGGGTGGCGACTTCGCCGTCGCCGTGGTCGACGAGATCGAGCAGGGCAACCACCACCGCGAGCGCTTCACGGTCGGTTACTGAGGCTGCACGGTCAGACCAGGTCGCGCCAGTCGACCTCGTCGTCGTCATCGGCGACCGGATTCGTGCCGGTGACGACGGGCAGGCTCATCGTCTCGGTGGGCGGGCCCATGATGGTCGCCTCGTCGCGGCGGTGCCGCAGCACCTCGTTGATGTAGCTCGTCAGCACCTCGGCGAGCGGAACGGAGCGTCCCTGGGCCTGTGACAGGTACCACCGGTGCTCGAGGACCTGGTGGAACACCTCGGCGGGTTCGAGCTTGGCCCGCAGCTCCCAGGGGATCGCACGGACGACCGGTTCGAAGACGCGGGTCAGCCACTCGTGCGCGTACATCTCCTCGTCGGCCCACTGCTTGGTGGAGCGCGCGCGGAACTCATCGAGGTCGTTGAGCAGGCGTCGAGCCTGGTTCTCTTCGACGTCGAGGCCGGTCAGACGGATCAGGCGACGCTGGTGGTGTCCCGCGTCGACGACCTTGGGTTGGATCTCGACGACGGTGCCGTCGGAGGTCGTCGACATCGACATCTCATCGATGTCGAACCCGAGGGCGTTGAGACGCTCGACACGTTCGGTGATGCGCCAGGTCTCGGCAGAGGCGAAAGACTCCTGCGCGGTCAACTCGGCCCACAGCGAGCGATATGACGAGACGATGCCGTCGGCGATCGCGACCGCATCGACGCCGTGCTCCAGGCGCCCGCCGGCGGCGAGGTCCATGATCTCGCCGGCGATGTTGGTGCGGGCGAGGTCGAGATCGTAGGCGCGCTGGCCGTCGGTCAGTCCCTCCTCGTGCAGCTCGCCGGTCTCGGCATCGACGAGGTAGGCCGCGTACGCACCGGCGTCGCGGCGAAAGAGCGTGTTCGACAGCGACACGTCGCCCCAGTAGAAGCCGACGTTGTGCAGGCGCACGAGCAGCACGGCCAGGGCGTCGACGAGACGCGTGGCGGTGTCGGGGCGCAGCACGCGGGTGAAGAGCGCACGGTAGGGCATGGAGAACCGCAGGTGCGATGTGACGAGGGCGGCAGCGAGCGGTTCGCCGTCGGCATCCGAGCGCCCGGCGATCACTGCGACGCGGTCGACGCAGGGCACGTCGAGCCTGGCGAGGTTGCCGAGCATCTCGTACTCGCGCCTCGCCATCTCATCGGTCGTCTCCTTGACGGCGACGACCTTGCCCGACAGATCGGCGAACCGCACGAGATGGCGCGAGAGCCCCTTCGGGAGCGACACGATCAACTCGGACGGCCACTTGGCGAGCGGTGTCGACCAGGGCAGCGCGAGCAGTCCCGGATCGATCGAGCTCGCGGTGATCCGCAGCGCATCCTGCATGTCTCTCCAGTCGGTGGGGGAAAAGAAGAAGCGGCGCGGGCGACCGAAGTCAGCCCGCGCCGCGTCCGTGGATCCGATCAGGCGGAGACGATCGGCTTGTCGTTCAGGCGCACGCCCGACTCGATGTCGAACGCGTGCACGTGGCCCGCGTTCGCCGCGAGGGTGACGGTCTCGCCGGCGTTGGGGTGGCTGCGGCCGTCGACACGAGCGACCAGGTCGGCGCGCTTGCCGTTGATCTCGGTGTGACCGTAGAGGTAGCCGTCGGCGCCGAGCTCCTCGACGAGGTCGACGACGACCGAGAGGCCCTTGCCGTCGGCCGGGCCGACGGTGATGTCCTCGGGGCGCACACCCACGGTGACCTGCGAGCCGTTGGCGCGGCCGACCGTGTCGCGGTCGAGCGGGACGACCTCGGTGCCGAAGCGCACACCGCCCTCAGCCAGGTCTGCGCTGAACAGGTTCATGGCAGGCGAGCCGATGAAGCCGGCGACGAACACGTTCTCGGGCTTCTCGTACAGGTCGCGCGGCGTTCCGACCTGCTGGAGCAGGCCGTCCTTGAGCACGGCGATGCGGTCGCCCATGGTGAGCGCCTCGGTCTGGTCGTGCGTGACGTAGACCGTGGTGACGCCGAGACGACGCTGCAGCGACGCGATCTGCGTACGGGTCTGGACGCGGAGCTTGGCGTCGAGGTTCGACAGCGGCTCGTCCATGAGGAAGACCTGGGGCTGACGGACGATCGCACGGCCCATGGCGACACGCTGACGCTGACCACCCGAGAGGGCCTTCGGCTTGCGGGTCAGGTACTCCTCGAGGTCGAGCAGCTTCGCGGCCTCCAGAACGCGGGTCGCACGCTCTTCCTTGCCGACGCCGGCGATCTTGAGCGCGAAGCCCATGTTCTCGGCGACGGTCATGTGCGGGTACAGCGCGTAGTTCTGGAACACCATCGCGATGTCGCGGTCCTTCGGCGGCACGTCGGTGACGTCGCGGTCACCGATCAGGATGCGCCCTGCGTTGACCTCTTCGAGGCCGGCGAGCATGCGAAGCGAGGTGGACTTTCCGCAGCCGGACGGGCCGACGAGGACGAGGAACTCGCCGTCGGCGACCTCGAGGTTGAGCTTGTCGACAGCCGGGCGGGTTCCGCCGGGGTAGAGGCGGGTGGCCTCGTCGAAAGTCACAGATGCCATTGTGTTTCTCCTTCACCGGCAGGTACGTGCCGGACGATCCGTAGTGATAGAGCGGCGGAGCGATCCACCGTGACCCCTCATCGGGTCGGAATCAGTATGGCAGAAGCTCGTCCATCTGGGTATTTCTCAGCCTGGCTGGTTAACATCGATCTCGGCCGCCTTTCGCGGCGTTCGCCGCCCGAGTGGCGTCCGGGGCCACCCTGCCCCCCTGAGACTGTCTAGAGGAACGATGTCGAGCGACGAGACGCCGAACGTCCCCAGCCCTCGCAACACGCGTGAGGCCGTGCGGGAGAAGGCCCAGAAGGTGCACGCCCAGCAGTCGAGGGCGCGCGTGATGCGACGGATCATCCTCGGCGCGATCGCCATCGTCGCCGTGGGCGCCATCGGCACCGCCATCACCCTCGCCGTCTCGGCGCAGGTGTCGAAGCCCCAGCTCACGCCGGGCGGCATGGACGACGACGGCATCCTCGTCTCGGACATCAGTGCGTCCGCGATGTCGGATTCGACCGTCGCACCCCCGAGCCCGGGAGAGACGGAAGCGGGTGGCGAGGCCACGCCGACCCCGGAGCCCACCACCTCGAGCACGGTCGACATCCACATCTACGTCGATTACCTGTCGCCGGATGCCGGCGAGTTCGAGCGCGCGAACGCGCGTCAGCTCGTCAACTGGATCTCCGAGGGAGCGGCCACCGTCACCTACCACCCGGTCGCCCTGCTCACCGCGAGCTCGAACGGCACCAAGTACTCGCTGCGTTCCGCGGCAGCCGCGGCCTGCGTCGCCACGCACTCGCCCGCGCAGTTCTACGCGTTCAACCACGACCTGCTCGACGATCAGCCAGAGGTGAACACCGACGGCTTCTCGGATGCGCAGCTGGCCGACATCGCCGGCGCAGTCGGCTCGGACAACGTGAAGAGCGTCCGATCGTGCATCGAGGACCAGGACTACGTCACGTGGGCGAAGGAAGCCACCTCGCGCGCTCTCGAGGGCCCGCTCGTCGGCTCGGACGATCTCGTGCTCACCGCCGCTCCCATGATCGTCGTGAACGGCGAGGCCTATGTGGGCGCGCTCGACGACCCGAGCGAGTTCTCGCAGTTCGTTCTCACCGTCGCCAGCGACGCCTACTACGCCACGGAGACCCCGACGCCGGCCCCGACGCCCACCGAGACCACGGAGCCCGCTCCCTCGGAGACTCCCGCGTCGTAGTTCGTCGGCCCCCGCCGCCCATCGCTAAGCTGGGAGGCGTCCGCCGACTTGGCGCAATTGGTAGCGCACCGTACTTGTAATACGGGGGTTGCAGGTTCGAGTCCTGTAGTCGGCACCAGACGCGAAGGCCCGCGTCCCCTTGACAGCACCGGGGACGCGGGCCTTCTTCGTGTCTGGGCGAGGAGCTTTGCCCATGCCTCCGCCTCGCGGCGAGAGGCTCACCGCAGGCCGTCTTCGCAATCGCTCCCCGGTCGTGCTCTCGACCACAGCGCGTACTCGCCACCGTCGTCCGTGTCGATCAACCATGGAGGGAACTCGACGTACCGGTCCATGGCCAGGCCCCACGACGCGTCCGCTCGCGTCGATTCGGGGTCGTCGGCGGGCAGTTCATCCTCTGTCGTCCAGTGCTCCGCCGGATGGTCCTTCGCCCATTCGTAGATGAGCTGACCTGTGTCGGACCAGTCACGTTCGTTCATGCTCTCGGCGATGTCGGCAGGCATCCGCACGCGTTCCGACGTGCTGTAGTCGTATGTGCAGGAGTAGGTTCGCCCGTCGTCGCCGACATAGCTCAAGGAGATCGTCACGTCGGTGGTGAGCCACGGCCTCTGGCCTATGGCGATCACGGCGACGAGGGCCCCGATGACGACCACGGCGGTCGCAGTGAGCGCGATCAGCCATCGCACACCCCGTCGCCTTCGAACGAGTCCGGAAGGCGGCGGAACAGAACGAGTCACCGGCGGTTCCTTTCCCGTCGCAGGCGTCCAGCTGTGCGGCATGCGCAGCATCCGCAGGTTGCAGCGAGCTGACCCCGCGTGAAGTCACCAAGTTACCGCGCCTCACCGGCGAGCGGCGGGTGCACGCCGAGGACGCGCTGCGAGGCGGAGCCGGTGAAGGAGTGCTCCGGGGCGAGTGACACGCGACGTCACACACGAAATAGTGCGCGGGGGTGACGGGTTGTCCCGAGTATGACTCGTATCGGAAACAGTGACCTTGACGTCTTCCCGCTCTCGCTCGGCGGCAACGTATTCGGCTGGACGGCCGATCGCGAGGCATCGTTCGCGGTGCTCGACGCGTTCGTCGACGGGGGTGGCGACTTCATCGACACGGCAGACGGCTACAGCGCCTGGGTGCCCGGCAACTCAGGCGGCGAGAGCGAGACGATCATCGGCGAGTGGCTCGCGTCTCGCCAGCCGAAGGGCGTCGTCGTCGCGACCAAGGTGAGCCAGCACCCGGACTACAAGGGCCTCTCGGCGTCGAACGTCCGCCGGGCCGCCGAAACATCGCTCGCTCGCCTGGGTGTCGACACGATCGACCTCTACTACGCGCACTTCGACGATGAGACGGTTCCGCTGGAGGAGACGGTCGCGGCCTTCGGCGAGCTCGTCTCCGACGGTCTCGTGCGCCACGTCGCGGTGTCGAACTACACGGCAGAGCGCATCCGCGAGTGGGTCGAGATCGCCCGCCGCACAGGAGTCGCGCTGCCGGTCGCCGTGCAGCCGCACTACAACCTCGTGCACCGGAACGACGTCGAGGAGACGATCATCCCGGTGGCCCAGGAGTTCGGCCTCAGCCTCGTGCCCTACTACTCGCTGGCGAGCGGCTTCCTCACCGGCAAGTACCGCTCGGTCGACGTCGAAGGGCAGACGTCTCCGCGTGCCTCCGGCGCGGCGAAGTACGCGACCGAGGCGGGACTGCGGATCATCGACACCCTCGAGGAGATCGGTGACGCGCACGGAGCCTCGATCGCTGCGACCTCGCTGGCCTGGCTGCGTGCCCAGCCGACGGTCGCCGCCCCCATCGCGAGCGCCCGCACGGTCGAGCAGGTTCCCGATCTCCTCGCCGGCGCGCGTCTCGAGCTGACCCCTGACGAGGTCGACGCTCTGAACCGCGTCTCGGAGTGGACCCCGGCGAAGGCCTGAGACCGCTCGCTATGCCCTCCACCCCGACCTAGGGGCCGGAGGGCAGAGCGTCGTCGTCGACGAGACCGAGCCGGTGCGCCAGAATCACCAGGTGGATGCGGTCACGGGATCCGAGTTTTGAGAGGATCCTGCCCACATGGGTCTTGACGGTGGACTCGCTGACGAACAGCGCCTGGGCGATCTCCGCGTTCGTGAGCCCGCGCGCGATCTCGACGAAGACGTCGCGCTCACGGTCGGTGAGCTGCGCCGTGAGATCGTCGATCGCATGGACCTGTGGTGCGGGCGTCGCACCGAGCGTCGGCGTCACGTGCTCCAACAGCATCCGCGTGATCCGAGGCGAGAGCGCGGCATCGCCCCTGTGAATCGCACGGATCGCCGCGATCATCTCGTGCCGCTGTGCGTCCTTCAGGAGGAATCCGCTCGCTCCGGCGCGGATCGCACCGAAGGCGTACTCGTCGAGATCGAACGTCGTCAGCACCAGGACGCGGGTCTGCGGGTGCTCGCGGACGATGGCCGCGGTCGCGGCGATCCCGTCGAGCCCCGGCATCCGGATGTCCATCAGCACCATGTCGGGGCGCAGCTCGGTCGCCTGGGCGATCGCGTCGTGCCCGTCCGCGGCCTCGCCGACCACGACCATGTCGTCCTCGGCGTCGAGCACCATCCGGAATCCGACGCGGATGAGGGCCTGGTCGTCGACGAGCAGCAGCCTGATCGGCTCGGTCATGGTCCGTCCTTCGGGTCGTGGTCTGGCAGGTCAGGTGGCGTCATGGGGAGCTCTGCGCGCAGCATCCACCGCCCGCCGTCGACGGGTTCGGAGACGATGGTTCCGCCCGAGTGCGCTGCGCGCTCGGCGAGCCCGCGCAGGCCGAACCCCGATGAGCCGACAGGGCCGGTGACACCGTCGTTCACGATCTCGATGGTCACCGCATCCGGGGCGTGCACGAGTCGGACCTCGATCGACGTCGCCGCGGGTGCGTGCCTCATGGCGTTCGTCACGCCCTCCTGCACGATGCGCCCGACGGCGTGTGCCTGAGCGGGGGAGAGCGAGGCGGCCCCGGTGACCGAGAGCGACACCGGAAAGCCGGCTCGCTGTGCCGCAGCGACCGTCTCCTGCGGGGGCGTCGGCTCGAGCGGAGCGAGGGGCAGCGGCGAATCGTCGGCCCGGAGGACGCCGAGCATCGCACGCATCTCGGTGAGTGCGCTGCGAGCCGTCTCTGCGGCCGAGGACGCCGCCGATCGTGCCTGGCCCGGATCCGGGGTGGCAGCCGCTCCCTCGGACAGTGCGACGATCACGGTGAGCGAGTGGGAGACGATGTCGTGCATCTCACGGGCGATGCGGGCGCGCTCGCCGGCCGCGGCCAGCTGCGCCTGCTGATCGCGTTCGACGAGCAGCTGACGGGAGCGGTCGATCACGGCAGCGAGGTAGCGCTTGCGTCCACCCACGTTCACGCCGACGAGAGTGCCGATCAGCCCGAGGACGAGCGACATCACGACGGCGTTCGCGGCGATCTGCAGAGTGATGACGCCGGTGAGCGTGAGCAGTCCGCCGAGCGCGGCGAGCGACCCGAGGGCGATGCCGAATCCCGTCCATGCGGCCCGCGAGGATCGGTAGACCGCGAGCGAGTAACAGGTGACCAGCAGCAGCGGCGAGCCGATCGGCTGCAGTGCGAAGAGGAACCCGGCCTCGAGTGCGAAGGACGCGACGAACGGCACGAGCGGCCGTCGACGCCTCCACAGAAGCGTGGCGCAGGCTGCGACGACGGACGCGGGCACCAGGATCGCGACGCCGATGGCGAGGGGCATCGGAAGGTCGCGGGTGATGACACCGGCCGGCACGAGCGAGAGCAACAGGCACACGAGGGTGATCAGGACATCGGCGAACACCGGATGCCGCGCCCAGAAACGGCGCAGAACGCCCGGGGGACGCGGCAGCCGCAGCCCCTCGTCCTCGCGGACTGAGGTGCTGCGGCTGCGCGTGCGGGTCACCGGGCGACTCTACGCGGGTTCATCGATCTCGCGATCTCGCGGTCACGCATCGCGCGTGCGGAGCACGGCCCAGGCGCCGAGCATGCCCGCGGCGACCCAGGCTGCCAGCGTGAGGTAGGCGACCGGAGCCTCGAGCGCAGCGCCCTCGGGGAGGATCGCGCTCTGGGCTGCGGCCACCGGGAGGTAGCCCGCGGCGTCCATGACCCAGGCCCAGGCCTCGCCGGCGACGGCGAAGAAGCTCGCGACGATCGGCAGCACGAACAGCAGGCCGACCGTCGCGGCGATCGCTCCGGCGCCCGAGCGCAGGATGAACCCGAACGCCACCCCGATCAGGGCGAACACCGCCATGGCGAGCGACGAGACCACGATGGGCAGGAACGATGCTGCGGGGTCGCCCCAGTCGATGCCCTGATCCCGCGAGGCGACGACCGCGGAGACCGCCACGGCCGCCGCCAGGAAGATGACCAGCGACGACACGAACATGAACAGGCCGACCACGACCGCCTTGGCGCCCAGCACCGATCCGCGCTTCGGGTTGGCCGCGAGCGTCGAACGGATCATCCCGGTCGAGTACTCGCCCGTCACGGAGATCGCGCCGAGGATGCCGGCGAGCAGCATCGTGAACTGGATCGGCATGACGACGGCCTGGATGGGCTCGAAGCCCGGCATGTCGATCGCCTGCGCGATGAGCACGGCGATGCCGATCGTGAGGATCGCCGCGATGCCGATCGACCACCAGGTCGAACGGAGCGTGGCCAGCTTGATCCACTCGCCGCGCACGGCGCGGATGAACGTGAGCCGGCGATCGGTGTCGACATGCTGACGGCGGAGGGGAGGAGCCTGGACGGTCATGAGATCTCCTTCGTGCGGTACTCGACCGAGTCGCCGGTGAGGGCGAGGTAGGCGTCTTCGAGCGATCCGGTGGTCGGGGTGAGTTCGTGCAGGGGGATGCCGCGCTCTGCGGCGAGGTCGCCGATGCGCGACGCGGGGAGGCCGACGATGTCGATCAGATCGGGGGCGGAGCTCACGATCTCGACGGACGGGCCGCCCACTGCGGCAGCCAGGTCGGCGGCTCGAGGCGTGCGAACACGCACGGTGTTGGTCGTCCAGGCCCGCACGAGCTCCTCGAGCGGGGCGTCGGCGAGCACCTTTCCCCGGCCCATCACGATCACGTGATCGGCGGTCTGCGCCATCTCGCTCATCAGGTGGCTCGAGAGCAGCACGGTGCGTCCCTCGGACGCCGCGTGACGCACGAACTGGCGCACCCACCGCACGCCCTCGGGGTCGAGGCCGTTGACCGGCTCATCGAGGATCAGAGTGTGCGGGTCGCCGAGCAGGGCGGAGGCGATTCCGAGCCGCTGCCCCATGCCGAGCGAGAACTTGCCCGCGCGCTTGCGGGCCACGGGGCCGATGCCCGCGAGGTCGATGACCTCGTCGACGCGGGATGCCGGGATGCCGTGGGTCGCCGCCATCGCACGCAGGTGATTGCGCGCGGTGCGGCCGGTGTGCACGGCCTTGGCATCGAGCAGCACTCCCACCTCGGTGAGCGGGGCGCGGAGCTTGCGGTATTCCCGTCCGCCGACGGTGGCGATGCCCGAGGTCGGCCGGTCGAGGCCGACGATCATGCGCATCGTCGTGGACTTGCCCGCGCCGTTGGGCCCGAGAAACCCCGTGACCGTGCCCGGCTGCACCGTGAACGACACGTCCTGGACGGCTGTCTTGTCTCCGAATCTCTTCGTGAGGCCTTCTGCTGTGATCATGTCTACGACGCTATCGACCACGCCATCGCCCCCGCGTCCTCCCTGGGTACCGTTCCACGGATGTCCGGAGTCATCCTCTCGGCGGATGCCGTGGCCCGGCCGCCTCAGCCGGCAGGGCGCCCGAACAGGTCAGGGTCGATCGGCCGCTGCGCTCGGGGGAGCTTCTCGACCACCAGTCGGTACGACTCGGTGACGAGTTCGGTCACCAGCTCCTCGTCGAGCGATGCCCCTGGCATCAGGGTGATCCAGTGCTTCTTGTTCATGTGGTAGCCGGGCACGATGTCGGCGAACGTCTCTCGCAACGCGACGGAGTCCTCGGGATGGGACTTGAGCGTCACGCGCCCGGTGCCGTCGAGAGGGATCAGCAGGAAGACACGCCCTCGCACCTTGTAGACGTCCCACTCGGGGCCGAACGGGTTGTCGCGCTCCGCACCGGGAAGCTCTTCGGCGCGCGCAGTGGCGGCGGCGCCCAACTGGGTCGAGTCCATGCTCAGAACAGCCGATCGGCGCCCTTGTCGTCGGCGCGGGGCGCGGCCTGAACGCGCTCGTCGATCGCGGCCGCGGCGAGCAGGGCCTCGTCGATGATCTCCTTCGTGGGCTCGGCGGTCAGCCAGTCGTCGCTCAGCGCCGCGGGGATCAGCAGCGGCATCCGATCGTGGATGCCGGCGAGGTGAGGGGGAGCCGGGCGCATCACGATCGAGTAGCAGGTGAAGGACTCGCCATCGGCGGTGCGCCCCCGCTGGGTGACGGCGGCCATTCCGAAGAGCGCACCGTCGTCGACGACGAACTCGTGCCAGACGCGCTCGGGCTTCTTCATCTCGTACCAGCTCGTCGCCGGCACGAGAGCACGGGTCTTCAATCCGCCGGGGCGCTCCTGCAGGCGCTCGGATCGGGTGTTGATCGACGGGAACTTCGAGGGCTCCCCGCCGATCAGGAACCCCCACCAGGCGGGTTCGAGCACGGGCTCGGCCTCGGGCTGCACCACGATCGGGTTGAGGTTGCGCAGATTCTTGCCTGTGGGGCGCACGGTCTCGCGCGCGTTCTGCTCGGCCCAGCCACGCAGACCCTCGAGCACCGCCTCGTCGGCGGCGGCCAGGAGCTCGGTGTCGGTGAACCGGGGGTCAAGTCCGTAACTCGCGCACATGCCGTCAGGGTACGCCCGGCCGCCGACATCGTGCGCACGGCGAGATGGCGATCAGCTCTCGGTTAGGGTCGACAGGTGACCCAGGCCCGTCGACTGTCTCCGCCCCTCGCGCTCGGCGGAGCAGTGGCGATCGGTGTCATGACGGCCATCCAGGCGCGCATCAACGGCGTGCTGGGCGTCGAGGTCGACAACGGCATCGTGGCCGGCCTCATCTCCTTCTCCGTAGGACTAGCGGCCCTTGCGGTGGTGATCGTCTGCATTCCCTCCGCGCTTCGAGGCGTCGGACGTCTGCTCGGCGGCATCCGCGATCGGACGATCCCGTTCTGGATGCTGCTCGGCGGTGCCTGCGGTGCACTCACCGTCTCCACTCAGGGCATCACGGCCGGGGTGCTCGGCGTCTCGCTGTTCACGGTCGGAGTCGTCGCAGGACAGACCCTGCACGGGCTCGTGCTCGACCGCATCGGGTTCGGTCCCGCCGGGGTCGTCGCGATCACGCCGGGGCGCGTGCTGGGCGGAGCGCTCGCGCTCGCCGCGGTCGGCATCTCGCTGAGCGGCGATGTCCTGGCCACGGCCCCGCTCTGGATGCTCCTCCTGCCGTTCGCGGCAGGCGTCGGCATCGCCTGGCAGGCTGCGACCAACGGCCGTCTGTCGCAGCGCGTGCGCTCGCCCCTCGCGGCGACGTTCATGAGCTTCATCGCCGGCACCATCGCGCTGCTGGTCGCCGCCGGCATCAGCATCGCGGTGCGGGGCGCACCAGACGCGCCGCCGACCGAGCCGTGGCTGTACCTCGGTGGATTCCTCGGCGCCGCGTACATCCTGCTCGGCGCTTTCATCGTCGCGCAGACAGGGGTGCTGCTGATGGGACTCGGATCGGTGCTGGGCCAGCTCGCGACCTCGGTGATCATCGACCTGATCTGGCCGGCCGCGGCGGGCCCCGCGCCCTGGCAGATCATCGGGATGGTGGTCGTCGCCGTGGCATCCGTCGCCGTCGCGCTGCCTCGCAGCAGACGGAACTGACCTACTGCTTCTTCTGCTTCTTCGCCTTCTTCTTGGCTTTCGGCTCGGGCGTCGGCTGGGGCTTGGGCTTGGGCATCCGCGTCACGAGGCCTCGCGCATCGACGGGCTTGCGGCGACCGGGCCTGCGGCCCGAGGGCTTGCCGCCGATGTACAGCCATCCGAGCAGCTCCTCGTCCTTGCCGAGGCCATGGGCCTTCGCGACGGCCTTCGATCGCGTGTAGTGACCCGTGCGCCACAGCACGCCGAAGCCGGCCTCGTCGAGCAGCAGACTGAGCATGTGGGCCACACCCGAGGCGACGGCCTCCTGCTCCCAGCGGGGGACCTTCTCGCTCTTGCGGTAGCTGGCGACGACCGCGATCAGCAGCGGAGCGCGCAGCGGCTTCGTGGAGGGGGACTTGTCGCCCTCGGCCTTGGCGATCGCGGCCCCCAGCAGCTCTCGGTCGGATCCGCGCAGCTCGATCAGGCGCCACGGGCGCAGCGAAGAGTGGTCGGCGACGCGTCCGGCGGCTGCGACGAGCTTCAGCAGTTCGTCCCGCGACGGCGCCTCGTCGGTGACCTTCGAGGAGGACTGCCGTGCGCGAACGGCCTCGAGGGCGCTCACGACTCTTCAGGTGTGAAGTTCAGGGCGATGGAGTTCATGCAGTAGCGGTCGCCGGTGGGCGTGCCGAAGCCGTCGGGGAAGACATGCCCGAGGTGCGATCCGCAGTTCGCGCAGCGCACCTCAGTGCGCACCATGCCCAGGGTCGTGTCCTCGATGAGCTGCACCGCGTCGGGGCGGATCGACTCGTAGAAGCTCGGCCACCCGCATCCGGAGTCGAACTTGGTGCCGCTCTTGAACAGCTCGGCGTTGCACGCGCCGCAGGTGTAGAGGCCGGCGCGGCCCTCGTCGAGCAGCTCGCCCGTCCAGGCGCGCTCGGTCGCGGCTTCGCGAAGCACCGCATACTGCTCCTCGCCGAGCTCTTCGCGCCACTCTTCTTCGGTCTTGTCCACGCTGTACGACATAGGTCCTCCTGGGGTCTGCTCCATTCTCTCGCGTTCAGAGGGGGTCGGCGTCACGAGACAATGGATGGATGACGGATGCCGTGCGGCTGCGCTATCGCCGTTTCGCCGATGAGGAGGCGCCGGGGCGCAGCGATCTCTATGTCGACTGGGCTTCCGGCGTGGCCGGTGACCCCGAGGTGCAGCGGGTGCTCGCTCGGATCCCTGAGAACCGCAGGCAGCCCCCGCTCGTGTTCGCCGTGACGCGGATGCTGGGCGTCGGCCTCGTCCGCTACGACGCGTGGCGCGCGTTCGTGCTCTCCCGTGCCGACGAGATCGTGAGCGAATGCAGCGGCCGGCGTCTGCAGACCAACGAGCCGCTCCGACTCGCACCGCTGCTTCCTGTGCTGTCCGAGATCGATGGACCGATCGCCCTGCTCGAGGTCGGCGCCTCCGCGGGCCTGTGCCTGTACCCCGATCGCTACTCGTACCGCTTCGTCGGCTCCGACGGTCAGGTGCGCGCGGCACTCGACCCGCACGACGGGCCGAGCCCGGTCGTGCTGCAGAGCAGAGTCGACGGGCGCCTCCCCGCCATGAGGATGCCGGACATCGTCTGGCGCGCCGGCATCGACCTCGCGCCTCTCGACGCCCGAGACGACCGAGACCGTCGCTGGCTGCAGGGGCTCGTCTGGCCGGGGGAGGAAGGGCGGGAACAGCGGGTGAGAGCGGCGCTCGACATCGCCGCATCCGATCCGCCCCGCCTCATCGCCGGCGACGCGCTCGAGAGGATCGACGCGCTCGCAGCCGAGGCGCCCCGGGGTGCCACTCTCGTGATCACGACGCCGGGCGTGCTCGTGCACATTCCGCGAGAGGCGCGCACAGCACTCGTCGAGCGCATCAGGGGTCTCGATGCCCGCTGGGTGACGATCGATCCTCCGGCAGTGCTGGGCGACGTCTGGCAGCCGGCCGTGGTCGCCGAGGAGTGGACCGGGTTCGTCGTGGCGCTCGACGGCGACGTGCGCGCGGCAGCCGATCCGCTCGGCAGATGGTGGGAGTGGCGCACCGGAATCGCCGCTTCCTCGACCTAATCTGGTCACATGCTGGGAGATCTGAGCGAGCGGGATCGCACGATCCTCGCGCTCGAGACCGCCTGGCCGCGGCACGGCGGCGCGAAGGAAGAGGTCATCCGCGCCCAACTGGGCATGAGCGCCGCCCGCTACTACCAGCTCCTCGGCCGTCTGATCGAGTCGGAGGAAGCCCTGGAGTACGACCCGATGCTGGTGCGACGGCTGCGCCGCATCCGTGACGCCAGATCGTTCCAGCGCGCCGCACGCACTCCGGGCTTCGTGGGCTGACGAGGCTCGCGCCACGCAGCGGCGTCGTCGGAAGCGGATTCACGGGCCGGTGCCATTAGCATCGAGGAGTGTCAAAGCTCAGCCGAGATCGATTCGACGACGTCCCCCGATCGTCCGGACGCGTCGGAGCGCACCGCGCCGAAGCCCCGGGGATGAACGGCTGGGTGGTGCTCCTGTGGTCGTTCGTGGCCGCTCTGGTGCTCATCATCGGCGGCATCTTCGGCTCGCTCGTGGTGATGGGACGCATCACCCTCTTCCCGGAGGCCGTCCCCTCGTCGAGCCCGACGCCCGTCGAGACCGGTGTCGTCGACGTCACCTATTCGGTGATGATCCTCAACGCCTCACCCGACGAGGGTCTGGACGAGCAGATGCGCGACCTGCTCATCAACAACGGCTGGGCCGCCGACGTCGTGTTCGCGAGCGACAGCGCGAGCCAGGACTTCTCGACGACGACCGTCTACTACGTCGCCGAAGAGGATGAGCTCGCCGCCCTCGGCCTCGCGAACCTGATCGGCGGTGCCGCGGTCGAGCAGAGCGACTTCTACTCCGACCTGAACGACACGGGTGCGAAGCAGCTCACGGTCGTCATCGGACTCGATCGTGCGACGACCGCGCCGGAGACGCCCGCAGACACTCCTGCCCCGTAGACCGCCGCGCGGTCCGTCCGCGCAGCTTGCACTCGATGGGGTCGAGTGCCAGAATGGCGTTAGCACTCTCTCACTCTGAGTGCTAAACCCAACGTCTACGTCCAGGAGGGACGAAAAAACTCATGGCAAAGATCATTGCTTTCGATGAGGAGGCCCGACGCGGCCTCGAGCGCGGCCTCAACATCCTCGCCGACGCTGTCAAGGTGACCCTCGGCCCGCGCGGTCGTAACGTCGTGCTGGAGAAGAAGTGGGGCGCCCCCACGATCACGAACGACGGTGTCTCCATCGCCAAGGAGATCGAGCTCGACGACCCGTACGAGAAGATCGGCGCTGAGCTCGTCAAGGAGGTCGCCAAGAAGACCGACGACGTCGCCGGCGACGGAACCACCACCGCCACGGTGCTCGCTCAGGCTCTGGTCCGCGAGGGCCTGCGCAACGTCGCAGCCGGCGCAGACCCGATCTCGCTGAAGCGCGGCATCGAGAAGGCCGTCGCGGCCATCACCGAGGAGCTCCTCGCCAGCGCGAAGGAGATCGACTCCAAGGAGCAGATCGCCGCCACCGCGTCGATCTCCGCTGCTGACCCCGCCATCGGCGAGCTCATCGCCGAGGCGATCGACAAGGTCGGCAAGGAAGGCGTCGTCACCGTCGAGGAGTCGCAGACCTTCGGCACCGAGCTCGAGCTCACCGAGGGCATGCGCTTCGACAAGGGCTACCTGAACCCGTACTTCGTGACGGACCCGGAGCGCCAGGAGGCTGTCTTCGAAGACGCCTACATCCTCATCGCGAACCAGAAGATCTCGAACATCAAGGACCTTCTGCCCATCGTCGACAAGGTGATCCAGGACGGCAAGGAGCTCGTCATCATCGCCGAGGACGTCGAGGGCGAGGCTCTCGCGACTCTCGTGCTCAACAAGCTCAAGGGCATCTTCAAGTCGGTCGCCGTCAAGGCTCCCGGCTTCGGCGACCGTCGCAAGGCGCAGCTGCAGGACATCGCGATCCTCACCGGTGGTCAGGTCATCACCGAAGAGGTCGGCCTGAAGCTCGAGAACGCCACGCTCGACCTGCTGGGTCGTGCTCGCAAGGTCATCGTCACCAAGGACGAGACCACGATCGTCGAGGGTGCCGGTGAGGCAGACCAGATCGAGGGTCGCGTCACGCAGATCCGTCGCGAGATCGAGAACACGGACAGCGACTACGACCGCGAGAAGCTGCAGGAGCGCCTCGCCAAGCTCGCAGGTGGCGTCGCCGTCATCAAGGCGGGCGCGGCAACCGAGGTCGAGCTCAAGGAGCGCAAGCACCGCATCGAGGACGCCGTTCGCAACGCGAAGGCAGCCGTCGAAGAGGGCATCGTCCCCGGTGGTGGCGTCGCGCTGATCCAGTCGGGCACCAAGGCTCTCGACGCTCTCTCGCTCACGGGCGACGAGGCGACCGGTGCGAACATCGTTCGCGTCGCGATCGAGGCTCCGCTGAAGCAGATCGCCCTCAACGCAGGCCTCGAGCCCGGCGTCGTCGCGAACAAGGTCTCCGAGCTCCCCTCGGGCCAGGGCCTCAACGCGGCAACGGGCGAGTACGTCGACATGTTCGCCGCGGGCATCATCGACCCGGCGAAGGTGACCCGCTCGGCTCTGCAGAACGCAGCGTCGATCGCGGCTCTCTTCCTCACCACCGAGGTCGTCGTCGCTGACAAGCCTGAGAAGGCTGCTGCTCCGATGGGTGACCCGTCGGGTGGCATGGACTTCTGATCCATCAGCACTGACAGAAACGCCCCGACCTCGGTCGGGGCGTTTCTGCGTTCGCGGGGGCTCGAACCGTGAATCAGCGGAACAGGCTCGCCGAGTACTGATCAGCGTCTGCATACTGCGTCGCCGCGCTGCCCAGCGAATGCCCGATCGATTCGAGCACCTGCTCGACGTGCAACTGCGCTCCACGCCACTCCTCGGCACATGACTGGAACGCGGCCGACGCGGTGCCGACCCACGTCGCCTGCAGCTGCGTGAGCTGCGACATGAGCGTCGCGGACTCCGTCTGCAGGCGCTCCATCGTGGCCAGCGCCGCGCCTTGGGCGGCACCTACGGCTTCGGTGTCGACGGTGATGACGGACATGGGAACTCCTCTCGATTGGTGCTCCGACGATAGGGGAGAGGAGATCTCCGGATGCGGGTGCGCGCGCACGTCCCGACGCCCGCTGTGGAGAACCCGCATGGGCGCCGCGCCGTGCAGGAGCGCCGATCAGGAGCGCCGAGCAGGAGCACCCGCGCGAGAAGCGAGGTGCGGTCAGAGATCCAGTCGCTCGAGGGGCTGAGTGTCTTCGAGAAGGTGGGCGGGCGTTGCGCGTGAGGGAGCGAGGGGCAGCGTGACGGTGAAGGTCGCTCCGCCACCCGGCGTCTCGGACACCGCGACGCTTCCGTGCAGCGCTTTCACGATGGATGACACGATCGCGAGCCCGAGCCCGGACCCACCGGTCTCGCGTGCTCGTGAGGTGTCGGCGCGCCAGAAGCGCTCGAAGATCTGCTCGCGGATCTGGGGAGGGATACCCTCGCCGTGGTCGACGATCGCGATGCTCGCCGTGCCACGCACGCGGTCCGCGTCGACGACGATCTCGATCGGACTCTCCTCAGGCGAGAAGCGACGCGCGTTGCCGAGCAGGTTCGTGACCACCTGGCGCACCTTGTTCTCCTCGCCGAGCACGATCGGCGGGGTGCGCACGGGGATGTCCGCGGCTTCGGTGAAGTCGATCGCCGGCACGTTCGCCGCGGAGCTTCGCGAGCGACGCCGCAGACGGGCGAGCGTGCCGCGGGAGAGCCCACGCGGAGCGGGAGTCTCGGGTGCGGCGGGGACGACAGGCGTCGACCGAGTCGTGAGGTCGATCAGCGGGGCCTCGACCGTGCGGTCGACGACGGTCACGGTGCGTGCCGGAGCCGCAGCACGCAGATCGAGGGCGGCGTCGCGGGCGATGGGACGGAGGTCGAGTGCCTCGATCTCGGGTTCGCGCTCTTCGTCGAGACGCGCGAGCGCAAGCAGATCCTCGACGAGCACGCCCATGCGGATCGCCTCCTTCTCGATGCGCTCCATGGCACGGGCGGTGTCCTCCTCGCCCTTGATCGCACCCATCCGGTAGAGCTCCGCATACCCGCGCACGCTCACCAGAGGCGTGCGCAGCTCGTGGCTGGCGTCGCCGATGAAGCGACGCATGTGCTGCACGGTGCGGTCCCGCTGCGCGAGCGAACCGTCGACTCGATCGAGCATCGTGTTGATCGCGCTGTTCAGGCGGCCGACCTCGGTCGTCGGCTCGAGATCGGTGAGGCGCTGTGTGAAGTCGCCCGCGGCGATCGACATGGCCGTGGACTCGACCTGACCGAGCCGTCGGAACGTCAGTGTCACAAGCCCTCGGGTCAGCAGCGCGGCCAGGAAGATGGTGACGAACGCGACGGTGATGTAGATGCCGAAGTACTGGCTGATGATGCGATCCGCGTACTCGAGCGGCATCGCGACGATCTGGATCCGCAGCGATCCGTCGCCCTCTCCGGGCACCCGTGCCACAGCCGCCCGGAAGCTCGATCCCTTGGTGCCCTCGATCGTGAACCGGGTGTCCTCGTTGGCCTGCACGTCGAGGGGGGAGTACGACGAGGGGAAGAGCGGTGCCCCGTTGTCGGAGTTGCCAGTGGTCGTCTGCAGCACGCCCTCAGCGTCGTAGATCGCGACGAAGAAGTCACGGGGCGAGTCCGTGGGGGTGTAGACGGTCTTGCCGTCTTCGACCGTCACCTCGAAGTACCGGTTCGCGAGATCGGCAGACACCAGAGCAGGGAGCTGAGCGTCGATGTTGCTGACCAGCGAGTTGCGCAGGATCGGCACGGTGCCGAGGCCCGCCGCGAGCAGGCCCAACGCGAGCACGGCGACCGTGACGCCCGTCACCTTGGCGCGCAGGCTGATCGACCGCCACCACTTGGTGATCGCGTCAGGCTTGTGCGCCATGCGGACCTCCCTGGAGACGGATGCTGTGCGGCGTCAGCGTGCGGCGGTGAGCCGGACTACTTGCCGACCTTGAGCATGTATCCGAAGCCGCGCTTCGTCTGGATCACCGACTCCTCGGTGTGCGGATCGATCTTGCGACGGAGGTAGGAGATGTAGCTCTCCACGATGCCGGCATCCCCGTTGAAGTCGTACTCCCAGACGTGGTCGAGGATCTGCGCCTTCGACAGGACGCGGTTGGGGTTCAGCATCAGGTAGCGCAGCAGCTTGAACTCGGTCGGGCTCAGCTCGATCGATTCCTTGCCGACATGCACGTCGTGGGTGTCCTGGTCCATCGACAGCTCGCCGGCACGGATGATCGACTCCTCGTCGGCCTGCATGGTGCGGCGCAGGATCGCCTGGGCGCGGGCGACGATCTCGTCGAGGCTGAACGGCTTGGTGACGTAGTCGTCGCCGCCGGCGTTGAGCCCCTCGATCTTGTCGTCGGTGCCGTCCTTCGCGGTGAGGAACAGGATCGGAGCAGTGAAACCGGCGCCGCGAAGGCGCTTGGTCACGCTGAACCCGTTCATGTCCGGGAGCATGACGTCGAGGATGATGAGGTCCGGCTCTTCCTCGAGCACCGCCGAGATGGTGGCGGCGCCGTTGGCCACCGTCTTCACCTGGAACCCGGCGAAGCTGAGACCTGTCGAGAGCAGGTCGCGGATGTTGGGTTCGTCGTCGACGACCAGGATGCGCGCATCAGTCATGTCCCCATTATGGTGACTTCGGCCATGCGGATGCTGATTATCCGTCGGAGCGGCGCTTTCGCCCTCCGCGTAGCGATGCTGCAGGGAGGGCCCGCAGGCGGTCAGGCGGCGAGGGCGTCGGCGTCCATGATGGTGTAGCTGTAGCCCTGTTCGGCGAGGAACCGTTGGCGGTTCTGGGCGTAGTCCTGGTCGATCGTGTCGCGGGCGACCAGCGTGTAGAAGCTCGCCGTGCGGCCGGACTGCTTGGGACGCAGGAGCCTGCCCAGGCGCTGGGCCTCCTCCTGTCGCGAGCCGAACGAACCCGACACCTGGATGGCGACGGATGCCTCGGGGAGGTCGATCGAGAAGTTCGCGACCTTCGACACCACGAGCAGTGAGATCTCACCTTCGCGGAAGGCGCGATAGAGCTCCTCGCGCTCGTCGACGGGCGTGGCGCCGGTGATCTGCGGCGCGTTCAGCGACTGCGAGAGCGAGTCGAGCTGGTCGAGGTACTGACCGATCACGAGGATCCGCTCGTCCTTGTGCTTCTCGATGAGCTCTCGCACGGCCGCGATCTTCGCCGGTGCGGAAGCGGCGAGACGGTAGCGTTCGTCGTCTGTCGCGGCGGCGTACTCGAGCCGGTCGTCCGGCGGCAGGTCGACGCGCACCTCGTAGCAGACGGCGGGGGAGATGAACCCCTGGGCCTCGATCTGCTTCCACGGAGCATCGAAGCGCTTGGGGCCGATCAGGCTGAACACGTCGCCCTCGCGACCGTCCTCGCGGACGAGCGTGGCGGTGAGGCCGATCCGGCGCCGAGCCTGGAGATCGGCGGTCAGCTTGAACACGGGCGCGGGGAGCAGGTGCACCTCGTCGTAGACGATGAGACCCCAGTCGAGGGCATCCAGCAGGGCGAGGTGGGCGTACTCGCCTTTCCGCTTCGCCGTGAGGATCTGGTAGGTCGCGATGGTGACCGGCTTGACCTCCTTGGCCTGGCCGGAGTACTCGCCGATCTCCTCGGGTGTGAGGCTCGTGCGCTTGAGCAGCTCGTCGCGCCACTGCCGTGCCGAGACGGTGTTCGTCACGAGGATCAGGGTCGTCGTCTTGGTCGCCGCCATGGCCGCGGCACCGACGATGGTCTTGCCCGCGCCACAGGGCAGCACCACGACGCCCGAGCCGTCCTTCGCGAACGCGTCGACGGCATCCTGCTGGTAGGGGCGGATCTGCCAGCCGTCCTCGGCGAGCTCGATCTCGTGCGGTGTGCCGGGGGTGTACCCGGCGAGGTCCTCGGCCGGCCAGCCGATCTTCAGCAGCTCCTGTTTGATCTGCCCGCGCGCCCACGCGTCGACCACGAAGGTGTCCGGAGCCGGGTGCCCGATCAGCAGCGGCTGGATGCGCTTGTTGTTCGCGACCTGGGCGAGAACGGCCGGGTCGGTCGAGCGCAGGATCAGGGTGCCTTCGTCGTCTCGCTCGATCACGAGGCGGCCATACCGGTTCACGGTCTCGCGGAGGTCGACGGCGACCGACGGCGGCACGGGGAAGCGGGACCAGCGGTCGAGCGTCTCGAGCATGTCTTCGGCGGTGTGCCCGGCGGCACGCGCGTTCCACAGTCCGAGCCGCGTGATGCGGTAGGTGTGGATGTGCTCTGGCGCGCGCTCGAGCTCGGCGAAGATCGCCAGCTCGTGGCGGGCGCTCTCAGCGTCGGAGTGGGCGACTTCGAGCAGCACTGTGCGATCGCTCTGGACGATCAGGGGTCCATCAGACATAGCTGTCCAGTTTACTGCGCGATCACGACGGCGGCGCGGATGCTCGACACCGGCAGCGTGCGTTCGACATCTGCCGCGCGATCTCGGCCGCGGAGGCGTCCTCCGCCGAGCCCGGTGGCTTCGAGGATCAGTTCTCTCGTCGAGCCGTCGGGCATTCCGACGCTCACTCGCAGCACGGCCTTCGCTCGGACAGCGGCCTCGAGCTCGCGGTCGAGCCAGGCGGCGTCCGCGTCCGGCCCCTGATGCGAGCGCATCGCGGCGATGAGCGCGGAATAGTCGGGCGCGGGGTCGGGCGTCGCCTCGGTGATCGGATTCCGCTCGCGGGCGATCGCGCGTCCGTCGTCGTCGACGAGCGTCGCCGGGTACCGAGCGTCAGTCAATGCCCAATAGACGGTGTCGCGCCCGACGCGCGTCGTCAGAGAGGCGACGTGCTTCGTCAGGGCGAGCGGTCGCAGCCCCTGGTCGACGGCCATCGCCTCGATCAGGTGCTGGTCGCTGCTCTCGATGCGCGTCCGACCGGTCTCGGGGTCGATCGACACGCGAACCAGGCCGTGTCGTTGCGCGGTCTGGGTGACGAGATAGCGGAGCGGCTGAGGGATGCCGGTGAGCGAGAGCGATTCGAGGAACTCGAGGATCGACTGCTCGGTCTCGCCGGCGACGAGCGCGTGCGCGATCGACTCGGGGGTGAAGCGGTAGGTGGAGGCCTGGGCTGCGGACTCTCGCGCGGCGATCGTGCGCAGCCGCACGTCGAGCCCGGGAGCGAGAGGGCCGGGCGAGATCGCGCTCAGGTCGTTCTGGAGGAAGATGCGATCGACCTCGTTCGGAAGCAGCGCGACGAGCGCAGCGGCGTCGACGTTCTCGCCTCGGCGGATCGAAGCCGCCCATGCGGGTTCACTGCCGCCGTCGGTGATGAGCCCGAGCAGACGAGCGCGCTCGAGCAGCGCGTCACTGCGGTCGGCCCACGCGGGGTCCCACGGGTGCGCCTGCGCCCAGGCCGTCGTGGACGACCAGCCGCCGTCCGACGCCCGCACCCCTCGGGGGAGAGCATCGCGGAAGCCCTCCACAAGTGCGCTCCACCGATCGGCCACGGGCGATCGCAGCCATTCCTCGGTCCGCGGCGTGGTGCGCAGCCGGCGAGCATCGGGTGCGACGAGCCCCGAGTCGATCGCGATCTCGATCAGCCCGTCGATCGATTCAGCGGCGACGCCCGCTTCGCTGAGCTGCCGCTTCTCTCCGGCGCTGACGTTGCCGCCGGCGAGAAGTGCGAAGGGCTTCTCTCGCGCGAGCAGCAGCAGATCGGCGAGGGCGGAGACCGTCGTGAACGCTCGCTCGGCCGCATGGGCGCTCTCGGCATCGGTCGCGGGCGTCGGCGCCGAGAGGCTGAGCGGAGCCGGCTCCGGTCGATCGGCGATGGCGGCGGCGACCGGCGGGAAGGGTGCGCCGTCGGGGCGCAGCAGTGCGAGACTCTCGAGCGTCGCCCGCTGAGGGGAGTGCTCTGTGACAGGGGTGGCCGCGGCGGCGAGAAGAGAAACGGCCTCGCCGTGCGTGAGGAGGGGCAGGACCCGCGCGATCGACGTGGGATCGAGGAGCGCCTCGGCGGCATCGAAGAAATCCTGCCAGCCGGCATCCGCGCGCACGCGTCGGACCGAGAACAGAGTGGTGAGCTGCTCATCGCTCGCCTCGGAGAGCCATTCGGCCAGCGGTCGGGCGTGCGTGCTCATGACGGATTCCTCAGGGCCGCGATGCCGCGCGCCCCTTGCGGATGAAGCTCATGATGAGGAGCGCGATGATCATGACGAACGCGGCCGGAAGCCCCCAGTAGGGGATCGCGGCGATGAACGGCCAGGCACCGGTGCCGAAGTCCTGCTGCTCCATGCCGACGGCGGTGCCGATGATGATCGCGAAGAAGCAGATGATGGATGCCGCGGCGAGTCCGAGTGCCGTGAACGCCAGGATGCGATCGATGCGGCGAACGGGAACCTCAGGTTCGGGACTCTTGGTGCTCATCCGTCTCAGCCTAGTCGTTGCAGGGTCTCATGGTTCCGCATCGTGACCTACGGATTCCCCGCCCCGCGACCGGTAGGCTGGAGGTGGTCGCACGCGTGCGTCCGATCCAGCTCCACACCGACTCAGCGAGGTTTCTCCCATGCCCACCGGCAAGGTCAGGTTCTACGACGAAGACAAGGGTTTCGGCTTCATCGCCAGCGATGACGGCCAAGACGTCTTCCTGCACGCTTCAGCCATGCCCACGGGCGCGGCGGTCAAGGCGGGCTCACGGGTGGAGTTCGGTGTCGCCGATGGCAAGCGCGGCCTCCAGGCGCTGTCCGTGCGGGTGCTCGAAGCCCCGCCGAGCCTCGCGAAGGCGAAGCGCAAGCCGGCAGACGACATGGCGATCATCGTCGAGGACCTCGTCAAGCTCCTCGACGGGATGGGCGGCGATCTGCGACGCGGCCGGTACCCCTCGTCGGCCCAAGGCCGCAAGATCGCGGCAGTTCTGCGCAAGGTAGCCGATGACCTCGAAGCCTGAGGTGGACCAGCGTCTGATCGACGCTCATGATCTCGCGCTCGCCGCACTGCACGAGATCACTCCGCCGTCGACCGTCGGACCCGCAGCCGATTACATCCCCGAAGAGGGCGGCTCTGTGTCGCTGCGCTTCGAGAACCGACTTCCCGGGTATCCGGGCTGGTTCTGGACCGTGACGGTCGCGCGCGTCGATGATGAGGAGCCCACGGTGCTCGAGCTCGAGCTGCTGCCGGGCGACGGAGCGCTTCTCGCACCCGAATGGGTGCCGTGGGCCGAGCGTCTCGCCGATTACCGCGCCCACCAGGTGGAGCTCGCGGCGCAGGCGGCCGCGGCCGCTGCGGAAGGCGAGGACGAGAGCTCGGTCGACGACGACGAATCCGACGACGATCTCGATGACATCGACGAGGACGACGACATCGACGATGACGACGACGACATCGACGAAGACGAGCTCGCCGCCGAGCCGCGTGTGCTGCATGCGGGAGACCTCGACGGAGTCGACGTCGACGAACTCGACGACTCGGCTGCTGCGGACGAAGACGATGACTCGGACGACGACGACTCGGACGACGACGATGACGACGAGGACTCCGACGACGACGACTCCGACGACGAGGACGATGACGACGACGAGGACTCCGACGACGAAGACTCCGACGACGACGACGACGAGGAATGACCGTCCACTGAGTCGAACGAGAAAGGGGCCGCGTGTGAACGCGGCCCCTTTCTCGTCGACTCCCTGGCGTCAGGCGCCCTGCTGCTCGAGCACGTAGTCGAGAGAGCGAGTGAGCTGTCGGACGTCGTCGGGTTCGATCGACACGAAGGTCGCGACCCGCAGCTGGTTGCGGCCGAGCTTGCGGTAGGGCTCGGTGTCGACGATGCCGTTGGCCCTCAGGGTCTTGGCTACGGCTGCGGCGTCGACGGTGTCGGCGAAGTCGATGGTCACGACGACGGGTGAGCGGTGTGCCGCATCCGTGACGAACGGGGTCGCCACGGATGATGCCGAGGCCCAGTCGTAGAGGACCGCCGAGGACTCCGCCGTGCGGGCGCCGGCCCACGACAGGCCGCCGTTCGAGAGGATCCAGCCGAGCTGGCTGTCGAGCAGGTGCAGGGTCGTCAGCGCCGGCGTGTTCAGCGTCTGGTTGAGTCGCGAGTTGTCGACGGCGTTCTTCAGGCTGAGGAACTCCGGGATGTACCGGTCGGAGGCGGCGATGCGCTCGATCCGGTCGACCGCGGCAGGCGACACCGCGGCGAACCAGAGGCCCCCGTCGGAGCCGAGGTTCTTCTGCGGCGCGAAGTAGTAGACATCCGCCTGGGCGGCGTCGAAGTCGATGCCGCCGGCAGCGCTGGTCGCGTCGATGACGGTCAGAGCGCCGTCGGCGATCACGCGCTCGATGGGGGCCGCGACACCGGTGGACGTCTCGTTGTGCGGCCAGGCGTAGACGTCGATGCCCTCGACGACCTCTGCGGCCGTGCGCGAACCCGGCTCGGACTTGCGCACATCGGGCGCCTCGAGCCACGGAGCGGCGGCGGCGGCGGCGAACTTGCCGCCGAACTCGCCGAACACGAGGTTCTGGCTGCGTCGTTCGATCAGGCCGAAGGCCGCAGCATCCCAGAACGCTGTCGAACCGCCGTTGCCGACGATAATCTCGTATCCCTCGGGGAGCCGGAACAGAGCCGCCAGCTGCTCACGGACGCTGCCGACCAGGTTCTTGACCGGCGCCTGGCGGTGCGAGGTGCCCAGCAGGGTGGGGGCCGCGGCGAGCAGCGCGTCGAGCTGCGCAGTGCGCACCTTCGAGGGACCGCAGCCGAAGCGGCCGTCAGCGGGCAGGAGGTCACGGGGAATCTCGATCGCCATGCGTCGATTCTACGGCGTGAGCCCCGAGTGCCCTCACCGCATGACGCCCTGATGTCCGCGTGGGAATGTAGGCTTGCCTAAGAAGACCCGGAGGGCCACATGACGGACTTGATCGACACCACGGAGATGTATCTCCGCACCATCCTCGAACTCGAGGAGGAGAACATCGTGCCGCTGCGTGCGCGAATCTCCGAGCGTCTCGGACACTCGGGTCCGACGGTCTCCCAGACGGTGGGGCGCATGGAGCGCGACGGTCTCGTCGTCGTCTCCGAGGACCGCACCCTCGAACTGACCGACGCTGGCCGTCGCAAGGCCGTCAACGTCATGCGCAAGCACCGCCTGGCCGAGCGTCTGCTCTCGGACGTCATCGGTCTCGACTGGGCGTACGTGCATGAAGAGGCCTGCCGCTGGGAGCACGTCATGAGCGAGCAGGTCGAGCGTCGACTCGTCGAGCTGCTGGGTCACCCGACCGAATCGCCGTACGGCAACCCGATCCCCGGGCTCGACCAGCTGGGCGACACCCCGGCACGCACCTTCGACGAAGGTGTCATCGGACTGGTGCAGAAGCTCAACGCCGCGGGAGCTCCGATCGACGGAACCGTGCGTCGTCTCGCCGAGCCCGCTCAGGTCGATCCTGAGCTGCTCGAGCAGCTCCGCGACGCGGGCGTCGTGCCCGGCGCGAAGGGGGACTATCGCTTCAACGAGGGATACGTCCTCATCCAGATGGAGGGCCAGGAAGACGGTCTTGAGCTCCCCGTCGAGCTCGCCTCCCACATCTTCCTGGTCGGCGAACCTGCCTGATCCACGAGGCCGATCGGCCCTCAGATCCGCGTGATTCCGCCTCTCCGAGGATTGCCAGGTTCGTGGGGTGACAGAATCGTTATCTTCCGGTAACCTCGGACAGGTCGTCGAAGAAGCCCGCTGATGACACCCGAGAGGACTCGCCTTCCAGGCTCGTCGACCTCCCGGTCAGACCGCACAACGTACCCGAGCTACATTCGTGCCACGAGAGCAGAGTGCCGACGAGCCAGCGCTACCCGAGCGCGCAGGCGCTGGAGGATCAAGTTTTGGCCAAAGACATCGAATCGCCCATGAAGACAACTGAAGATCGAGCAGTCGCTCGCAGCTCCCGCAGCCGCGTCGACGCCCGCAAGGTCGTCAAGCCCTTGCGTTCGATCGCCATCTTCGGGGCCGTCGGTGCTCTCGTCGCTGCTGTCGCTCTTCCCGCTTACGCTGCCACGAAGCCCGCCGAGGCGGCGACGACGGTGCAGCAGATGGCTGCCGTCGACGCCCAGTCTCTGGTCGTCGCCTCCGACGCCACGGCCGCACCACTCAGTCGCGGCACCTTCACCGCCACGACTCCGGGTGAGATCGAGAAGAAGAAGGCGGAGGAAGCCGCCGCGGCCCGTGCTGCGGCCGCCGCCAAGGCCGTCACCGCATCGTCCTCGTCGAGCTTCGACATCGGCAACTACGCGCTGGTCTCGCCGGGTTCCGGCGAGGTCCGCTATCCGCTTCCGCAGGGTTCGTACAACGTCAGCCGCACAGTCGGCGGTGCGCACCAGGGTGCCGACATGCTGGCTCCGGCCGGAACGCCGATCTACGCCGCCGCTGCCGGCGTCGTGCGCGCCTCGGCGGAGAGCATCGGCGGATACGGCGTCGCCGTCATGCTCGACAGCGTCGTGGGCGGCCAGCGCGTGCAGACCACGTACGGCCACATGATCTACGGCTCGCGTCAGGTCCAGGCCGGTCAGACCGTCGCCGCCGGTCAGCTGATCGGCTTCGTCGGCAGCACCGGGCGTTCGACGGCCAACCACCTGCACTTCGAGGTCTGGGTCAACGGTGGGCTCATGGAGCCCATCGCCTGGCTCGGCGCCAACGCGGGCTGATCGAGCCAGTCACCTCTCCTGCTCGCGGACACGCCTCCGGGAGTTCACCCGCAGTTTCGCCCTCGTGCTCTCCTGATGGGTTAGCCTGAACCCGTTGTCGCACAGGCGGGAGAAGCTGATGGAGCGAATATCGAGCATCCGAACCATGGATGACCTCGGTCGTCACGTCCTTCTGCATCGTCCGCAGGGACACCACGGCGTTGCCGTGCGAATGAGGCGCTGTCTGTAGACAGCGCCTTTTTTCATCCCTGCGAACGCCTCCGCTCCGTGCGGCTTCGTGTGAGTCGAGAGTGCCGGGAAGCCGTCCCGGCGGATCGAGAGGATGACGATGCGCACACTTGTACTGAACGCAGGATACGAACCGCTCGCGATCGTGTCGTTCAAGAGAGCCCTGGTCCTGGTCATGAATGACAAGGCCACCGTGATCGAACGCGTCGAAGACGACCCCGTCTGGGGCAGCCATGGCGTCTACGACCGCCCCGCCGTCATCGTCCTCTCGCGTTACGTGCGCATTCCCGCCAGCAGACGGGTGCCGGTGACGAGGCGGGGCGTCCTACGCCGCGACAATCACCGCTGCGGCTACTGCGGCAAGGCGGCGTCGACCATCGACCACGTCATGCCGCGCTCGCGGGGCGGAGCCGACTCATGGGAGAACCTCGTCGCCTGCTGCCTGCGCTGCAACAACACCAAGAGCGACCGCACTCCGCAGGAGATGCGCTGGGAGCTGCGCTTCGCGCCGCGTCCTCCTCACGGCACCGCGTGGACGGTGCGTGGCACCGAGCGGAGCGACCCGAGGTGGGAGCCGTACCTCGCCCTGGCGGCGTGAGCGGAAGCCGGGGGCGAGGGTTCCTCTAGAATGGAATCGTCGCCCCCGTAGCTCAGCAGGATAGAGCAGCCCTCTCCTAAAGGGCAGGTCGCTGGTTCGAATCCAGTCGAGGGCACTCCTCAGTCGCGACCGCTCCGCCACAGCTTCGACGGCCACCAGATCACTCGCCCCAGGTCGTAGGCGAGCGCAGGCACGAGCAGCGAGCGCACCACGAACGTGTCGAGCAGCACGCCGAACGCCACGATGAACGCGAGCTGTGCCAGGAAGAGGATCGGGATCACCGAGAGTGCGGCGAAGGTCGCAGCGAGCACGAGACCGGCGGAGGTGATCACGCCTCCCGTGATCGAGAGCCCGCGGAGGACTCCCTCGCGAGTGCCGTGCTCGAGAGACTCCTCGCGCACTCTGGTCATCAGGAAGATGTTGTAGTCGATCCCCAGTGCGACCAGGAACACGAACCCGTACAGCGGCACGGCAGGGTCGGCGCCGGGGAAGCCGAAGACGCCGTTGAACATCAGCGCCGAGACGCCCATGGCTGTGCCGAACGACAGCACGGTGGTGATGATCAGCAGCACCGGGGCGAGGATCGAGCGCAGCAGCAGCATGAGGATGAGCATGATGACGACGAGGACCACGGGGATGATCAGGTTGCGGTCATGGATCGACGCGTCGTTCGTGTCGATCGCCGTCGCCGTCACACCGCCCACGAGTGCGTCGAGCTCGTGCAACTCGACGCGCAGCTCGCGCACCGTGGCAGCAGCAGCATCGGAGTCCGCCGCGTCGGTCAAGGTGCCCTGCAGCAGCACCTCGCCATCCACCACCGTCGGCTCGGGCACGGGGGCACCTGGAGGGCCGACCGCGACGAGTCCGTCTTCGGTGACCGTCGCCGCACCGCTCGGCGAATCGGCCGCCGTCACCGAGACGCCGTCGATGCCGTCGTCGGCGAGCAGCACGTCGGCGGCATCCTGCAGCCTGTCCTCTGCGACGACCACGTAGACCGGGCTGCCGGAGCCGCCGGGGAAGTGCTCGCCGAGGGCCACCTGTCCGTCGCGGGCCTCCGAGGCGCCGAGCACGAGGTCGGATGCCGGCACGCCGACGGCGTTGAGCTGCAGCACGCCGGAGGCGCCGGCGAGCAGCACGAGAGTCGTGACGATCCAGATCGCGCGGGGGCTCTTGGTGATCATGCCGGCCAGGCGCGCCCACAGCCCGGTCTTGCGCATGCCGTGCTCTTCGGCGACGACCTCGGGCTCGAACTTCGGACGCCGGGGCCAGAACACCGCGCGGCCGAACAGCAGCAGCAGCGCAGGAAGCAGAGTGAGTGCTGCGAGCATCGCGAACACGATGCCGATCGCGGCCACCGGCCCGAGAGTGCTGTTGGACTTGAGGTCGCTGAGCAGCAGGCACAGAAGGCCGGCGATCACGGTGCCGCCGGAGGCGACGATCGGCTCGAACGAGCCCTTCCACGCAGCCAGCACGGCTGTTCCCTTGTCCTGAACGACGCGGAGCTCTTCGCGGAACCGCGCCACGAAGAGCAGGGCGTAGTCGGTCGCCGCTCCGATCACCAGGATGAACAGGATTCCCTGGGTCTGTCCGCTGAGCAGCAGCACCTCGAACTTGGCCAGCCACCAGACGACGAGCAATGCCACGCAGAGCGCGAACAGGCTGGTCGAGAGCACGACGATCGGCAGCAGGAACGAGCGGTAGACCAGCACCAGGATGACGAGCACCGCGAGAAGGGCGACGCCCAGCAGCAGTCCGTCGATGCCGGCGAACCCGGCGACGAGGTCTGCGCTGAAGCCCGCGGGACCCGTGATGTAGACGGTGACGCCGCCAGGAGCGGCTTCCCGCAGCTGAGCGCCGAGCGCGTCGATCGCATCGGCGAGCTCCGCGTCGCCCTCGATGGGGATGAACGCCTGCACCGCCTTGCCGTCTTCGGACGTCAGAGCGGGGGAGACATCCTCGCTCACACCCTCCACCGAGGGGGCGTCGGCGACGGCATCCGAGATGGTCTGCAGATCCGATTCCGAGAGCTCGTCATCGGACACGAAGACGGCGATCGCAGGAATGGCGTCGCTGTCGTTGAATTCGCCGAGGAGCTTCTGCACCTGGGTGGCATCAGCGGATTCGGGCAGATAGCTCGTCTGATCGTTCGACGAGACCTCATCGACCTTGCCGAACAGCGGGCCGCCGAGCCCCGCCCCGACCAGCCACACCAGGATCAGGGCGCCGGGGATGAGGATGCGCGCCCAGGAGTGTCGCCGCGTGCGCACTCGGGTCGGCGGGTTGGGCGCGTTCTCAGGGCGGGACATCGGGTTCCTCTCGGAAGGTGCAGGGCGGGGAACAGGGATGGGGCGTCAGGAGACCCAGGCGAGGATGAGGATCATCGTCGCGAGGAACCCGGCGAAGTAGTTGAGGAAGATGAAACGCCGCCAGGCGCGGTTGGTGCCCGCGGAGGTCTCGTCGGTGACGTTCCACCAGGGCGCGGCGTTCACGATGTACGGCAGCGCGAGCGCAGCGCCCAGCGGACCCGGCCACGAGGTGAACAGCATCGCGACGCCGGCCAGCGCCCAGAGCGCGATCGACAGCCGCACGGTCGCACGGGCTCCGATCACGGTCGCGATCGATCCGATCCCGCCTTCGCGGTCGGGTGCGATGTCCTGCACCGCGCCGAAGGCGTGTGCCGCCATGCCCCACAGGAAGAAGGCGATGAGCACGATGACCGCCGTGGGCGTGGCGGATGCGTCGGTCAGGGCGAGACCCACGATCGCCGGGGTCACGAAGTGCAGGCTCGAGGTCGTCGAATCGAGGAATGCCCGCTCCTTGAACCGGAGCCCCGGCGCGGAGTAGGCGATCACGGCGAACACGCTGATCGCCAGCCAGAACCAGGACGCGGGGTTTCCGACCACCACGAGGTAGACGAGGAACGGGATGTTCGTCACGACCGCCGCCCACAGTGTGGCCCGGTGGATGCGGGGGGAGAGCAGTGCACCTTCGATCCCGCCCTTGCGCGGGTTGGCGAGGTCGGACGCGTAGTCGAACACGTCGTTGATGCCGTACATCGCCAGGTTGTAGGGCACCAGGAAGTACAGCGTGCCGATGATCAGCGTGAGGTCGATCTCGCGGGTGCTGAGAAGGTATGCGGCCGCGAAGGGGAACGCCGTGTTGATCCAGCTGATCGGACGGGATGACAGGACGATCTGCGCGATGTCGCGACCGACGGATCCGCGGCCCGACGAGGTCATGAGGGATCCTCGTCGGCGGTTCTGACGTCGTCATGAGCGCGTCGACGGGCGCGCAGCGCCGCCCACAGAGTCGGCAGCAGCACCGCTCCGGCGAGCGGATAGGCGAAGTCCTCGAGAGGCGCGAGACCGATGTGCACGCCGAGCAGATGATCGGCGGAGTAGTGGAACAGGCTCGTCGCGATCATCACCGTGTCGAACACGGCGGTGAGGATGAAGAGCACGACGACGGTCACGGCCACGGCGCCGAGGTGGGCGCGATGCCGGCCCGAGACGACGGACAGAACGATGGCCGCCACCACCGCGGCGCCGACGAACCACGCGGAGAGCTCGAGGTAGGTCACTGTGCGACCTCGCTCGGGCGTCGGGTCAGTCTCGTCAGGATGCGCACGGCGCCGGTGTAGACGATCATCGTGCACACGACCAGGAACAGAAGGAAGACCGGCTCCTCGATCGGGAGCTCGGGGGCGAGGACGATCCCTGTCGCGATGGCCGACTCGCCACGGAAGAAGATCCCTCCGGCGATGCCCGCGACGTCCCAGACGAGGAAGAACGCGAGCCCGACGGCCGTGACGACGGACGCGGAGACGGCGTCGCGCCAGAAGAAGAGCCGGAATCTCCGATCGAGCAGCAGCATGCATCCGAGGGTGGCGAGCAGGACCACCGGATAGACGAAGCCCATCACGCGGTTCCGCTCGCAGACTCAGCGGTGGCCGAGACGTCGAGAGGTCCACTGGAGTGGTCGCCGCGGATCCGCTTGAGAACGATCTCGGCGCTGATCAGGCACATCGGCACGCCGACCCCCGGTGCGGTCGTGGCGCCCGCGTAGTACAGCCCCGTCACCTGGCGCGACTCGTTCTGAGCGCGGAACATCGCGCTCTGGGAGAGGATGTGCGCCGGCCCCAGCATCCCGCCGCGCCACGAGTTGTAGTCCTCGAGGAAGTCTGCGGGACCTTTCGTCTCACGCACCACGATGCGCTCGCGCAGGTCGTCGATGCCTGCCCAGCGCGAGATCTGGTCGATCGCGGCATCCGCTGCCCGCTCTATCGCCGCAGATCCGCCGCCGTCGGAGCCGCCCGCGCCCAAAGCGGTGTCGGCAGGGATCGGCACCAGCACGAAGAGGTTCTCGTGCCCTTCGGGGGCGACGGTGCTGTCGGTGGCGCTCGGACGGCAGACGTACGTCGAGGCGGGGGAGGGGATCTCGGGCGCATCGCCGAAGATGGCGTCGAAGTTGGCATCCCAGTCTTCGGTGAAGAACAGCGAGTGGTGCGGCAGCTCGGGCAGAGAGCCTCGCACGCCGAGCATCACGAGCACGGCACCTGGTCCGCTGGTGCGCCGCTGCCACCACGAATCGGGGTACGTGCGAAGGTGCGGTGGGAGCAGCGCCGTCTCGGTGTGATGCAGATCGGCGCCGGACACGACGATGTCGGCGTCTGCCGTGTGCGCGACTCCGTCGGAGTCGCGCCACTCGACACCCGTCACAGTGGGTGCGCCCGACCGGATGCCTGTGCTGATCGCCGTGACGTCGGCATCCAGCACGATCCTGGCGCCCGCCGCCTCGGCCAGCTCCGCGATGCGCTCGACGACGCGCCAGAACCCGCCCTGCGGATAGCTGACGCCCTCGTCGAGATCGAGAGCGCTCATGAGGTGGTACATCGCCGGGGCGGTGCGGGGATCGGTGCCGAGGAACACCGCGGGGTATCCGAGCAGTTGACGGATCACCGGGTCTCGGAAGCGCCGAGCGGCGAACGACTGCAGGCGCGTGCCGAGCAGCGTGAAGAGACGAGGAAGGGCTCGCAGCACCTCCGGCGTCATCAGCGTGCGCAGTCGCGTGAACGGGTTGTAGAGGAAGTAGCGTTCGGCCATGACGCGCGCGTCGTGCGCCGAGTCGAGGTACGCGTCGAGCGCCTGCGCCGAGCCGGGCTCGCGGGACTCGAACAGACGAGATACCGCCGCGCGCCCGAAGGGCACGGTGACGGAGGGCGATGGGTGCCCGTCCGATTCCGGTGCCTGGAAGACGCGGTACCCGGGATCGAGGAGCGTCAGGTCGAGCTGATCCTGCGTCGAGGTGCCCATCATCTCGAAGAAGTGGTCGAACACCTCGGGCATGAGGTACCACGACGGCCCGGAGTCGAACCGGAAGCCGTCGCGCTCTATGGTGCCCGCGCGACCACCGACGCGGCTGTTCTTCTCATAGACGGTCACCTCGTGACCGTCGCGGGCGAGCAGTCCTGCGACAGCGAGACCGGCGACTCCCGCGCCGATCACCGCGACCCGGCTCATCGGTTCCGCTCCAGCGCCGTCACGAGCACTGACCGCGTGGCCAGCAGCGCCTTGATCGGATCCGGCACGCGCACCCGGCGCTCGTAGAGGCTCGAGGCCGGAGTCTTCGCGACGCGTCTCGTCAGGGCGGCGAACAGCGCGTGGGCGCTGCGCACGGCGGCGCGAGCGTCTTTGGGCAGCAAGGGGATCGAGCGTGCCGCATCGTCGAGCTGCGCCGTGATGGTGCGAACCCAGTCGTCGCGGTCGGCATCGGTGAGGCGGCCGCCGTCGCCGAGATAGCCGCGCTGGAGGCGCTCGGTGTCGTCGGCGAGGTCACGGAGGAAGTTGACGTTCTGGAACGCGGCGCCGAGCTGTCGTGCTCCGTGGGTCAGGGTCTCGAGTTCGCCGGTGGTGCGCGTGTCTTCTCGCAGGAACACCCGCAGGCACATCAGTCCGACCACCTCGGCCGAGCCGTAGACATAGCGCTCGTGCGCCGCCGCGTCGTAGGCGGTGAAGCCGGTGTCGCCCGCGATGTCTGCGGCCATCGAGTCGAAGAACGGCTGCGTGAGATCCTCGCCGATCCCGCACTCCCTCGCCGTGCGCGCGAAGGCGTGCAACACGAGGTCCGTGCTGTATCCGACATCCATCGCCCGGTGGGTCTCGGCCACATAAGACGCGAGCGCGCCGGTCTGCGCGGACTCGTCGAGTCCTGCCTGCGCGGCGACGCCGTCGACGATCTCGTCGGCGATGCGAACCATGGCGTAGATGTTGCGCACATGCTGGCGATGTCTCTCCCCGAGCAGTCGGGTCGCCAGCCCGAACGACGTCGAGTATGTGCGGATGACCTCGGTGGATGCTGTGTCGGCGGCGCGGTTGAACCGTCCCAGACTCGCACCCGACGCGTCGTGAGGGGTCGGGCTCATGCCTGTCGTCCTTCGAGGCGAGACGCGGAGACCAGAATCGACCGCGCGGCATCCGAGCTGATCTCGCCGGCGAGCTCCGCCTCTGACAACAGCGCGTAGACCGCGTCGAGCTGATCGCCGATGAGGCCGACGACGAATCGCTCGGCTCCGCATTCGCGCAGCAGGTCGCGCATCGCGGTGGCATCCTGGAGGCTCAGATCTGCGGAACCGAATCGGGGCGCGATGCGCTCCCAGGTGCCCGTCGATCGGGCGAAGGCGATGAGGGCCGTCTCCTTGCCCTCCCGCAGATCGGAGAACGCATCCTTGCCATGTGTGCGGTGGTCTCCGAAGACACAGAGCAGGTCGTCCTGCAGCTGATATGCGAGACCCAGGTGGCGGCCCACGGACTGCAGCGTCGCTTCGGCCGAATCGGAGGAGTCGGCGAGGAGCGCCGCTGCTCTCAGAGGCAGTGAGAACGAGTAGGTCGCCGTCTTGTAGACGCTCATGGTGAGGACGGTGTCGACGTCCGACGCGATGATCCCGTGGCTCAGCGCCACGTCGGTGTGCTCGCCGGCCACCGTCTCGAGGATGGTCTGCTCGACGAGATCGAGCAGGCGTCGTCGTGCGTGCGCCGAGACCTCTGCCCGGGCGAAACCCATGATCGCGGCCGAGAGCATCAGATCGCCCATCAGGATCGCGCTGGATCTTGCCCAGTGCAGCGAGTCCTCCTCGGAGGTGGCCGGCGTGCTCGCCGCGAGCTCTCCGATCAGGTTCGGTCGCTTGCGGCGGGTCAGATCTCCGTCGATGACGTCGTCGTGCAGCAGGAAGGCGTAGTGCAGCAGCTCGATGTGCGTCGCGATGTCGACGGCGGCCACCGTCGCGCTGTCGTCGGCGGACGGGACGAGTGCGCGATGGATGTCGAGCAGCAGCCTCGGGCGAACGAGCTTGCCGCCGAGCGCATGGTCTGCGGTCGCGCGCCAGAGCGCAGCGAACTCGGTTCCATACGCCTCTGCGTTCTCGCAGTGCAGGGCGAAGCGCTGGCGGAGCATCTCTTCGACTCGAGGGCTCAGGTCCTCTCGCGGCGCGGCCTGCGTCACGGTCACGGTCATGGTCACACCGCCCCGAGGTCGCGGAGCTGGGGGAGCTGCTCGACGAGCCAGGGGCTGAAGGCGAAGGGAGCGCCGATCACGGAGTCGGCGAACTCCGCCGGGTCGACCCATGCCCACTCGGCGACCTCGTCGGGGTCGGGGGAGAGGGGGCCGTCTGCGATGGCCACATGGACGGGGCAGATCTCGTTCTCGACGATTCCGCTCGCGTCGACGGCCCGGTAGCGGTAGTCGGGCAGCACCAGGGAGACGTCGGTGAGGCGGAGCCCGAGTTCGTCCTGTGCGCGTCGATGCACGGCGTCGGTCATGTCTTCGCCGGGGCGTGGGTGACCGCAGAAGCTGTTGGTCCAGACGCCGGGCCATGTGCGCTTCGCGAGCGCTCGTCGCGTCACCAGAAGACGCCCCTCACGATCGAAGACGTGGCAGGAGAAGGCCAGGTGAAGAGGGGTATCGGTCGTGTGGACCGTGTCTTTCGCACTGGTGCCGATCGCGACTCCGTCTGCAGAAAGGAGGGTGACCTCATCCAACGGGGGAACCTCCTCGATTTTCGCTAGCTTAGCTAATAATCAACATAACATGAAACATTCGTGTGTAGCATGATGTCATGCAGGACGGACCCGACGCCACCCCCCGCGGAAGCGGCGCGTCCGACGTCCTCTCTCGACAGGAGGCGGGCTCGCCGGACGGCGTCGCGCACGCGGCGATCTACGACGTCGAGTCCGCGGATCCGCGGAGCACCCTGATCGACCGGTCGGGAGTCGCACCGGAGGACCTGCGCCAGATCGCGCTGGTGATGGGAGCACTCGGCGAGCTCAGGGACGCTGAGCAGAAGCTGTCGCTCGCCTCGCGCCGCTACATGCGCCTCAACGACACGGACATGCGAGCGCTGCATTATCTGATCGTCTGCGCGAACCGCGGTGCGACGGCCACTCCTGGGGGCATCGCCACCCACCTCGGCATCTCGACGGCGTCGACGACCAAGCTGCTCGACCGCCTGGAGAAGGGCGGCCACATCCGGCGCGCACCGCATCCGACCGACCGGCGTGCTCTGGCGATCACCATCACTCCGGAGACGCGACAGGCGGCGATGGAGACGGTGGGTCGTCAGCAGGCCAAGCGCTTCTACTCAGCGGCGCGGTTGACGGCGGACGAGCGTGACGTCGTCATCCGATTCCTGTCGGACATGGCGAAGGAGATCACGCTCCGGGATGAGCCGTGGGCCCAACCCGGAGTCGCGACCTCCGAGTGAGTCAGTGCGCGGCGTTGTACGCCTCGACGACCGGAGCAGGAATTCGTCCCCGCTCTGAGAGCGTGTAGCCGTTGTCGTTGGCCCACGCCCTGATCGCGGCGACCTCCGGATTGCGGCCGGCACGCTTGCGAGGTGCCGCCGATCGCGCAGACACGGCGGAGCCGGCCCGACGCCCTGCCGAGATATACGGCTCGAGTGCCGCGCGCAATTCTTCTGCGTGAGCGGTATTCAGATCGATTTCGTACGAGGTTCCATTCAGCGAGAAATGCACGGTCTCGCCTTCACCGACATCCAGAACGCTTCCGTCGATGTCGTCTACCAGCTGGTGCACAATTCTTCTTGCCATGGAAATGACAATACTCCGAATTGACGAGCCTGAGGATATTACTCGTGACCGGGGTCGATCAATTTCAATCCGACGATGCATCCGACGAGTCCGAGAAGCAACAGGATGCGCACCCAGGAGACCTCGCTGTCACCCGTGACCATCGCCCAGACGACGGTGAGTGTCACACCGATTCCGACCCATACGGCATATGCGGTTCCGGTCGCGATATCACGCATCGCGAATGCGAGTCCGATCATCGAGAGGATCAGACCACCCGCGAAGATGATGCTCGGCCAGAGCTTGGTGAGTCCCTCGGATTTGCCCAGGGCAGTCGCCCACACGGCCTCGAGAACACCGGAGACGATCAGCACGATCCACGACATGACGGTCCTTTCGGACCAGTCTTTTCGCTCACCGGGTACTGGTCTGCCTCGTCCGGGGCCGGGGTTCACCGACCGGTGTCCACGATAGCCGTCAGCGCTGGGCAGCGCCTGTGCAGCCCTGATGCCGCGCGTGCCGGCGGCTCAGGGGAGCAGCCCGGCGCGGCGCGCCTTGGCCACAGCAGCGTGGCGGGTCGACGCGTCGAGCTTCGACATGGCCGTGCCGAGGTAGGCCTTGACCGTGCCCTCGCGGAGGCCCAACTGACCGGCGATCTCCGCATTCGTCGCCCCGAGGGCCGCGCACGCGAGCACATCGGTCTCCCGACGGGAGAGATGAACGGTCGAGATCGGTCCGGTCCCCGGCGGGACAGCATCCTCGGCTAGCATCACGAGACGCTGTTCCACCTGCGCGATTCGCGCGCGCAGTTCGGCGTCATCGACGGACGCCGCGATGCTGCGAAGCTCGGCGAAGCTCTCGCGCAGCTCTTCGCGATGACGCGGCGCGACGGAATCGGATGCCGGTGCCACCGAACGAAGTCGTCGCTCCACCTCGTCGCGGACGCGGAGCTCCTCAGCCACGGACTGCGCGACCTGCATCGCCGGAGCGGTCGTCACGCCTCCGACGGGTGTCCTGTCCCAGGCTCCCGCATAGAGGATGCCTCGAGGGCGACCGCTCACGACGATGGGCAGAGCGAGCAGGGTCCGCAGTCCTTCGCCGAGCACGAACACGTCGTAGTCATGGGTGATCTGCTGGGAGGATCCGTAGTCGCTGGTCATGCGGGGGCGCAGTTCCATCATCGCCCGCCCTCCGAGGCCGCGCTCGGGTCTCACTCGCAGCCCGTCGAGACTGCGGGTGCGGTTTCCGACGATGCTGGTCACGCTGACGACACCCTCGTCGATGAGCCCACCGAAGGCGACCGGGAACCGGGTGCGCTGAGCGAGCTCGCGCACTGCTCTGGCGACGAGCTCGGTCTCTGATTCCATCCGGGTCGATGTGGTCACGACTACCTACTTTCGGGGGTGACGGCGCTGTTCCCCGTTTCGTAGCGTCGACCCTATCATTCGCCTGGGAAACCGGGGCGAGCCGCAGCACATGAGGCAAGGAGGCCCCATGACCGACCATCAGACGGCTGATTCGCCGGGAGCGATCGACTACATCGCTGTCGAGCAATCACCACGATTCCGCGAGTTGAAGAAGACGCAGCGATCGTTCATCTTCCCGCTCGCGGCGTTCTTCCTCATCTGGTATTTCGTCTACGTCCTGCTCGCCGCATTCGCGATCGACTTCATGTCGCAGAGGGTGTGGGGCGATATCACCGTCGGACTGCTCATGGGGCTCGGGCAATTCGTCACCACTTTCGCGATCACGATGGGCTACGTCGCGTTCGCCAACCGGCGGCTCGATCCGATCGCCACGGAGATCCGTGAAGAGCTCGAGAAGGCGCAGGGAGAAGCATGAACATCATTCACGCAGCCACCCAGCCGGTCACGGCCGAGAGCAATCCCGTCCTCAACATCTCGATCTTCCTGGCTTTCGTCGCGGTGACGCTTTTCATCGTGATTCGGGCGAGCAAGAACAACAAGACGGCGGCTGACTACTATGCCGCCGGCCGCTCGTTCACGGGGCCGCAGAACGGTTTCGCGATCGCCGGCGATTATCTGTCGGCGGCGTCGTTCCTCGGAATCTGCGGAGCGATCGCGATCAACGGTTATGACGGATTCCTGTATTCGATCGGATTCCTGGTCGCCTGGCTCGTCGCACTGCTTCTCGTCGCGGAGCTCATGCGCAATACCGGCAAGTTCACGATGGCCGACGTGCTGTCCTTCCGTCTGAAGCAGCGCCCGGTGCGCATGGCGGCCGCGATCACGACGCTGGCCGTGTGCTTCTTCTACCTGTTGGCGCAGATGGCGGGTGCCGGCGGCCTGGTCTCGCTGCTGCTCGGAATCGACGGCCGGATCGGGCAGTCGATCGTGATCGCCGTGGTCGGTCTGCTGATGATCGTCTACGTCCTCATCGGCGGCATGAAGGGCACGACCTGGGTGCAGATCGTCAAGGCGTTCCTGCTCATCGGCGGTGCCATCGCGATGACGATCTGGGTGCTGGCGATCAACGGGTTCAGTCTCAACACGCTGCTCGAGGGAGCGGTGGCGAATTCCGACAAGGGCGATGCCATCCTCGGACCGGGGCTGCAGTACGGGGCGAACCCCTGGGACTTCGTGTCTCTCGGCATGGCCCTCGTGCTCGGAACCGCCGGGCTCCCGCATGTGCTGATGCGCTTCTACACGGTGCCCACCGCCAAGGAGGCTCGTCGTTCAGTGGTGTGGGCCATCTGGCTCATCGGCGGCTTCTATCTGCTCACGCTGGTGCTCGGATATGGAGCGGGCGCGCTCGTCGGCGCGGATGTGATCGCGGCAGCACCCGGCGGACCGAACTCGGCCGCCCCGCTGCTCGCGCTCTATCTGGGCGGACCGGTGCTGCTCGGCTTCATCTCGGCGGTCGCCTTCGCGACCATCCTCGCCGTGGTGGCCGGACTCACGATCACGGCAGCCGCCTCGTTCGCGCACGACATCTATGCGAACGTGATCCAGAAGGGCAAGAAGGACTCCGCGGGCAACCCGGTCGAGCCCGACCCCGACGGCGAGGTGCGCGTCGCGCGACGAACGGTGGTCGTGATCGGCATCCTCGCCATCATCGGCGGCATCGGCGCCCAGGGGCAGAACATCGCCTTCCTCGTGGCGCTCGCCTTCGCGGTCGCCGCCTCGGCGAACCTGCCGACGATCCTGTATTCGCTGTTCTGGAAGCGATTCAACACCCGTGGCGCGGTCTGGAGCATGTACGGCGGTCTTGCGGCGGCGATCATCCTCATCGTCCTGTCGCCGGTGTTCTCCGGTTCGCCGACGTCGATGATCCCCGGAATCGACATCGTCCTCTGGCCGATGAACAATCCGGGCATCGTATCGATCCCGCTCGGCTTCTTCCTCGGCTGGCTCGGAACCGTCACGAGCCGCACCAAGGAGTCGCCGCTCCTGGCCGCCGAGATGGAGGTGCGGTCGCTCACCGGGTTCGGAGCAGAGAAAGCCGTGGATCACTGATCCGGCGATGAAGCGATCGTGGACCCCGACGGCCTACTCGTCGGGGTCCACGTCGTGTGCGGTCAGCGGTGCGACTCGAGATCGAGAAGGAACCTCTTGCGCTCCGGATGCGCGCCGTACTGCCCCGCCGTTCCGTCGGACCGCACCACGCGGTGAACCGGGACGACGATCGAGAAGGGGGAGAGGCGGCACGCGGTGCCGACGGCGCGCGCGGCGCCGGGACGACCGGCCAGCACCGCGATCTCGCCGTAACTCATCGTCTCTCCCCACTCGATCGTGCTGATCGTCTGCAGAGCGGTGCGGGCGAACCCGTTGACGAGGCGCCAATCGAACTCCAGATGATCCTCGAATCGCACCGGCGCGCCGTCGAAGTAGGCGTCGAGGAGTTCGATCACGTCGTCGGCTGCTCCGGGGTCGGGATCGGGGACGGCGCCGAGCTGGCCCGAGACGTTCTCGAGAACCCAGGGAACCGAGGGATCGTCCGATTCCGAGAGGTCGAATCGGACGAGCCCCTCGTCGGAGAACACGGCGAGTGCGTCTCCGAAGGGGGTCGGTGCGAAGTCGTAGCGGAAGGTCATGCCTCCATACTGACCGCAGCGATCGAGCGCGGGCACCATCACGAGCGCGACCGGGGGAGACGCCGCTGACTCACGGCTTGCGTGCAGAAGCAGTCCGCGTACACCTGATCCAGCCCCCTGATGGGCGGAAATCCGGTGAAACCCGCCAGGGATACCGGCTGCGGGGCGAGGCGCGCTTAGTGTGTGAGGTGTGTGGCGACGTGAAGGCAAGGCTGCGGATGACGCGGCGACCGATGCCGCAGTGACCCTCGGCGAATTGCACGAGCCGGTCTCCGGTATCGGCATCGCGCATGCCGCCGAAGCGGAGCGCACCCGGCTGCGTGCGGAAGCCGCGGACCTCGGCGGCTCATCGCCGCTCGTCAACTTCCGCGACACGGTCGAGTCCGGCATCGACATCTCGAAGGCCCACCCCGGCAGCCTTCCCCAGTTCATCACCGGCAAGTCCACCCTGCTGTCGAACCTCTACCGCGACGAGGTCGGTCTGCGGACCGCGAGGCTCGCCGCCGAGCGGATCACCGCGAAGAACACCGAGCTGCGCACCGTCCGCGGCATCGAAGCCGTGCACCTCGCGGTCGGGGTCGCCGGATGGCGCATCGGCGGGGCTGAGTTCTCGGCACCCGTGCTCCTTCGCCCGCTGGCGATCCGACGGCACCATTCCGACTTCGAGCTCAAGCTGCAGGGTGCCTTCGAGGTGAACCCGGAGCTCGTGCGGATCGCGCGCGAGCACTTCGGCATCACGATCGACGCCGCAGCGCTCGCCGCCCTCGCCTACGACGGCGGGATCTTCAAGCCCCAGCCCGTGATCGACAGCCTGCGTGCCACGACGCGATCGATCGACACGTTCACCGTGCTGCCGAGGCTCGTGGTCTCGACCTTCGCCGACGTCGGCGGCGCGATGTCCCGCGACGGGGGCAGCCTCGACCACGTCGTGCTCAACGCTCTCGCCGGACACGTCGGCGACCGCGAACAGGTCTCCGCCCGCAGACCCGACCCGCACCACACCGGACCGGATGACCGCGCACCGGCATCCGACAACCTGCTGCTCGACGCGGATGCCGAGCAGGAGGCCCTTCTCGCCAAGATCGCGGCCGGCCATTCGCTGACCGTCGCGACTCTCCCCGGCACCGGCGGCACGCAGACCGTGATCAATGCGCTCGGCGAGCTCGTGCGCGCCGGCAAGCGCGTGCTCGTCGTCTCGGCTCGGCGCTCGACCCTCGACGGGGTGAGGCACCGCCTCGCGGGCATCGGTCTCGACAGCCTGGCGGTCTCACCCGCCAGCGTGCGCCGCGACCTCGTGCGCGCGATCGGCCGGAACGAGAAGGCGACCGCTCCGAAGGTCAGCGACGTCGATGACGCGCTGGTCCGTCTGCGCGCCGTGCTGCGGGACTACCGGCACGCGCTCACCGCTCCGGTCGCGGGAACGAACTCGTCGGTGCTCGACGCCACGCGTCACCTCACGAGGCTCGCCTCCCTGCCCACTCCGCCGTCGACCACCGCGCGGCTCAGCGCCGAGACCCTCCGCCGTCTCGCCGACGATCGCTCATCGGCTGCCGCAGCGCTCGCGCACGCGGCGCGCCTGGGCGAGTTCCGCTTCGGCCCGAACGACTCACCCTGGTACGGCGTGACCTTCTCGAGCACCGAGGCTGCGAAGTCCGCGCATCAGCTGGCGGCGCGCCTGCACTCCGAGAGCGTGCCTGCCCTGCTCGAGCGGGGTTATGCGCTGATCGCCCAGACGCACATGCGTCCGTTCTCGACCATCGACGAGCTCGGCGAGTACCTGCGGCTCCTGCAGGGCATCCGTGATTCCCTCGACCGGTTCAGCCCCACCGTGTTCGAGCGCCCGCTGGGGGAGCTCATCCAGGCCCACGGTTCGCGACGCGATGCGCCGGCCATGTCCGGAGCCAACCGGCGCCGTCTGCGTCGACTCGCGAAGGAATACGTCCGCCCCGGAGTGCACGTCACCGAGATGCATGAGTCGCTGCTCCGCATCCAGGCGCAGCGCACCCAGTGGCAGCGATTCGTGGACGCCGGTGTCGCACCCGAGGTGCCGCTCGGCCTCGCCGACGTCTACGCCTCCTGGCAGCGCGTCACGGCCGAGCTCGCAGAGCTGGACGTCGCGCTCGGACGCAGGGAGCCGCTCTCGACGCTTCCCGTGGCCCGTCTCGTGCGCACTCTCGCGGGCCTCGCGGCCAAGTCCGATGTCTTCGACAACCTCGTCGAGCGTGCGCAGCTGCGCGATCGACTGGCCGAACTCGGTCTCGAGCCGCTGCTGGCGGAGTTGTCCGTTCGGCACGTGGCCGAGTCGCGCGTGGGGGACGAGCTGGAGTTCGCCTGGTGGCAGACGCTGCTCGAGCGCGCTCTGCAGGAGGACCGGGCGCTGCTCGGCGCGAACACGGCGGTGGTCGATCGGCTCGAGCGGGACTTCCGTCTCGTCGACGAGGCGCATGCCGCGATGGCAGGTCCGCTTCTCGCATGGCAGCTCGCGAACCAGTGGAAGATCGCGATCGTCGACGAGCCGCAGGAATCCCAGAATCTGAGGCGCGCACTGAAGCAGCCCGCGACGACGACGGCCGAGATCGTGAGCTCCGCGCCGACGCTCGTCGACGTGCTCGCCCCGGTCTGGATCTCGTCGCCCTACCTCGTGCCGCAGATCCCCGACTCGGTCGAGTTCGACACGGTCCTCCTCGTCGACGCGGCCGCCATCAACCTGGCAGAAGCCGCCCCGGCGATCCGCCGTGCGCGTCAGGTCGTGGCGTTCGGAGACCCGGTCACGCAGCTGCCGACCGCGTTCCACGTCGCGGTCGACCCGGGTTCCGAGTGGGAGCACGAGGTTCCCTTCGACTCCGTGTCGGTGTTCGAGCGGCTGTCGGAGCTGCTGCCGGTGATGACCCTCACGCGCAGCTACCGCGCCGGCGGCGAAGATCTCGCCGAACTCATCAACGACGCGTTCTACGGCGGCGAGATCGTCTCGCTGCCCTGGGCGGGGTCGTATCTGGGACGCGGCAGCCTCACCGTCGACTACGTCGAAGGCGGCACGGGAGCGCCCGACCCCGTATCGGGTGCGGTGGAGAGCCCCGAGGCCGAGGTCGCCCGCGTCGTGACTCTGGTCGTCGAGCACGCCGTGCATCGCCCGGACGAGTCGTTGATGGTCGTCACGGCGAGCAGGCGTCACGCCGAGCGCGTGCGCGCGGCGGTCACCTCCGCCTTCGCCGGACGATCGGATGTCGCCGACTTCGTCGGTCGCGACACCGCCGAGCCCTTCGCGGTGCTCACGCTCGAGGAGTCCGTCGCCGAGAGTCGCGACCGCGTGATCTTCTCGCTCGGCTACGGCCTCACCAAGCACGGCCGGGTCCTCAGCGACTTCGGTGACCTCTCGACGCCGGACGGCGAGCGGCTGCTCACCGTGGGAATGACCCGCGCCCGGCGGTCCATGGTCATCGTCTCGTCGATCCGACCCTCCTCGTTCGACGACGGTCGACTCGAGTTCGGCGCGGCCACGCTGATGTCGATCCTGGGCGGCCTCGCCACCCGTGCACGCGATGCGCGCCTCGAAGACCTCGCCGATCCGCTGACGCTCGCACTGGCACGCGAGCTGCGCCGCCTCGGCGCCTCCGTCGACGTGGACTATCGCGGCCTGCTGCCGCTCGTCGCCCAGCACAACGGCAAGGCGGTCGTGATCGAGTCCGACCCGGAGTCTCGTGGCGAGTCGCTGCGCGAGACGCTCCGACTGCGCCCGCATGTGCTGCGTCGCCTCGGTTGGCACTACGTGCGCGTGCATGCGTTCGATCTCTACAGCGACCCGGTCACCGCGGCCTCGCGCATCGCCGGTGTCCTGGGCATCTCGGCATCCGCGGCTCGCGCCGACAACGACACGCAGCCGATCGATCTCACCGATCCGCAGAATGACTGACGAGCGCGACCCTGACGCACCCCGGCAGAAGGTCGTGCGCATCGCCGGGTCGAGACGTGCCCGGCTGACACCCGTGCCGGGAACCGACACCGACCCGGAACGGGTCGTGAAGGACCCCCAGCGGCCGAAGGGCCCGAAGGGTCCGAACGACGATCAGCTGATGCAGGACGTGCCGCCGCACTACTGAACACCTGCCCCTGCGCCTTCTGCAGGGGATACGACGAAGCGCACGGTCCGATCAGGGCCGTGCGCTTCGTCGTAGGACGATGCCGCGTCAGCTGCGCGAGCTGTTCCTGGCGAGCAGGTCGCGGATCTCGACGAGCAGCTCGGCTTCGGTCGCGGCGGCCGGCTCCTCCTCCGGCTGCTCGGCGGGTGTGCCCTTGCGAGCCTCGACGTGCGCCTTGAACGTGTTCATCGGCAGGACGAAGACGAAGTAGACCACCAGGGCGACCGACAGGAAGCTGATGACCGCCGAGATCAGGTCGCCGATGGGGAACGTGACCGTGTCGCCGTAGATGCTCGTCAGCTGCGGCCCGAAGTTTCCGGTCGCGTCTGCCTTGAAGAACAGGGAGACGAGCGGGGTGATGATGCTGTTGACCACGGCGGTGACGATCGCCGTGAACGCGGTGCCGATGACCACGGCGACGGCCAGGTCGATCACGTTGCCGCGGAGGATGAAGTCCTTGAAGCCCTTGAGCATGATGAGTGCCTCCGAAGAGTCGATGTGGTCAGGATGAGGTGCTGGTCGAGGCGGGCGCCGGAGTGGTGCTCTTCGCCGGCTCCGACTTCGATGATGCCGGTGCGGACGTCGATGCGCCAGAACCCGCGCGCGAGTCGTTGCGGTAGAAGCCCGATCCGTTGAACGTCACGCCGATCGATCCGTACTGCTTGCGCAGCTCGCCGCCGCACTCGGGGCAGACGGTGAGAGCGTCGTCCGAGAAGCTCTGCACGGCGTCGAAGGCGTGGCCGCACGAACGGCAGGCGTAGGCATAGGTGGGCATGGCGATCCTCGCGGGTCAGCGTCGCGTCGGCGACAGGTGGAGGGTCTGCGTGGGAGTGACGACGCCGGACACCGGCTGATCGTGCACCTCCCTCGGCAGGAAGTCGAGTACCTCGGAATCATAGATGACTGCGTAGACAGGCGGGCACTTCTCCATCGATCCGATGGTCTTGTCGAAGTATCCGCGCCCCCAGCCCATGCGCATCCCGGTGCGGTCGACCGCGGCGGCAGGGATGATCATCAGGTCGACGTCGTTCACGGCGATCGGGCCGAGGACCTCGCCTGTCGGCTCGGGCAGTCCGAACAGCCCCTCGGCGACGTCGTCGTCATCGGTCGCGACCGCCCAGTCGAGCAGACCGTCTGCGCGGGTCACCGGAAGCAGGACCCGGATGCCGCGGCGCACTGCCCCGGTGACGAACTCCCTCGTGCCCGGCTCGGTCGTGGTCGAGAGGAAGCACGAGATCGACCGGGCGCCCAGCGATGCGACGAGCTCGTCGAGTCGCTGCGTGATGGCGGATGCCGCGATCTCCCGCTGCGCGTCGCTCAGCAGCTGGCGGCGCTCGCGGAGCTCGGCGCGAAGCGCGCGCTTCTCGTGCTCGACGTCGTGAGGCATGCCTCCGAGTCTACGGCGGCATCCCCACTAGGCTGTGTGGATGGGTATTAGGAAGATGAAGGCTGTCATTCCCGCCGCAGGACTGGGAACACGGTTCCTGCCTGCGACGAAGGCGATGCCGAAGGAGATGCTGCCGGTCGTCGACAAGCCGGCCATCCAGTACGTCGTCGAAGAGGCCGCCTCAGCCGGGATCGACGACATCCTCGTCATCATCGGCCGCAACAAGAACGCGATCTCCAACCACTTCGACTCGGTTCCCGAGCTCGAGGTGAAGCTGATGGAGAAGGGCGACACGGGTCGTCTGGCTCGGGTCATCCACTCGAGTGATCTCGCTGACATCCACTTCGTCCGTCAGGGCGAGCCGAAGGGCCTCGGTCACGCGGTGCTGCGTGCCCGGACGCACGTCGGCGACAGCTCTTTCGCCGTGCTCCTGGGCGACGACCTCATCGACGAGCGCGACCAGCTGCTGACCGAGATGATCGCCGAGCACGAGCGCTCCGGCGCCGCCGTGATCGCCCTCATGGAGGTCGACCCCGCGAACATCCACATGTACGGCGCCGCAGCCGTGGAGGACATCGAAGGATCGGACGCCGTGCGCGTGACCGACCTCGTCGAGAAGCCGGCCGCCGAAGACGCTCCGTCGAACCTCGCGATCATCGGTCGCTACGTTCTTCCCGCGTCGATCTTCGAGGTGCTCGAGCACACCGAACCCGGCAAGGGCGGAGAGATCCAGCTGACCGACGCGCTGCAGGTGCTGGCGACCAGGCCCGAGGGCCCCGGCGTGGTCGGCGTGATCTTCCGCGGCCGCCGCTATGACACCGGCGACCGCGTCGACTACATCAAGGCGATCGTGCAGCTGGCCTCAGATCGCGACGACCTCGGCCCCGAGCTGCGCCCGTGGCTGAAGGAGTTCGCGGAACGCCTCTAGGCGTCATCGCGGGGCGCACGGATGGATCAGGCGACGGGGATGCGGCACGGTCTCATCGAGCTGCGCCTCGTGCGCTCACGCGACGCGAGGGCTCTGCAGCATGAGCTGTTGAGCAACCGCTCGTGGCTGCAGCCGTGGGAGGCCACCGTCCCCTACGGCTCGGTCTCGTTCGACATGCGGCTCAGCATCCGTCGATTGCTTCAGCAGTACCGAGACGGCGCTGGCTACCCGTTCGTCATGGAGTACGACGGCGAGATTGCCGGGCAGCTCAACGTCTGGGGAGTCGCCAGGGGGTCGCTGTGCTCGGCGACCATCGGCTACTGGGTGAGCGAGCGGTTCGCCGGCAAGGGCATCACGCCGACGGCCGTCGCGCTCGCGACCGACGCGTGCTTCACCGAGTACGCACTGCATCGCATGGAGATCTGCATCCGCCCCGAGAACGTCGCGAGCCTGAGGGTCGTGCAGAAGCTCGGTTTCCGCTATGAGGGGCTGCGTCGCCGGTACATCCACATCGATGGGGACTGGCGCGATCACTACGCATTCGCCCTGACACGTGAGGATGTGCCGCAGGGCGTGCTGGCCCGCTGGTTGAACGGCGAAGTGCCCCCGGACGCCGCGACGATCCCTCCTTCCGACCGTTTCGCGCTCTGACACGCCGCTGAGTTCAGAACTCGTCGCGACACACGCTGCCACTGAGCGTCGTGACCATCGATGTTCCCGTACCGTTGTCGACATGGACGGGCCAGTGCTGAGCGGGGGAGTGATAGTCCTCGTCGCTGTGCTCTTGTGGATGCTCTATCTGCTGCCGTCATGGCGCGGACGCTTCCAGTACGACGCCGCCGAGCGCAACGCCGTCAGGCTGAACCAGGCCCTGCGGGTGCTCGCCGAGACCAGCGAGACTCCCGGCGAGGTGCGCCTCGAGCTCAATGCGCGGACGGCCCTCGCGCAGCAGAAGCTCGCGAAGCGCCTGCAGTCCGAGAAGGAGGCCGCCGAGCTCATGCTCCTCCGTGAAGAGCTCGCGGCCACGAGGGCTGATCCTGTCATGCGCCAGGCACGCGCTCGTCGCCGCGTGCGCATCGTCGCCACCTCGACTCTGCTTCTCGGTCTCGTCATCGCCGGGCTGGGCGTGTGGCAGCTGATCGCCGGTCAGGCCCAGCTGCTGCTGTGGATCGGCGGAGCGATGATCGTCGTGGCCGGCTACGCCCTGCAGCGCATGTCGTCGGTCGCCGCTCGTGCAGCCCGACGCTCCGTTCGGGAGGCCGAGCAGCCCGTGCAGAGAGTGGCGCCCGAACTGCACGACCAGGGTCGAGCGACATGGACTCCGCGTCCACTGCCCGAGCCGCTGGTGACCGTCGCAGGCTCTCGTGCGCAGGTCGCGCGAGCAGAGCTCGATGCGCAGGAGGAGCGCCGGACAGCGGCTCGCCTCGCCGAGCTGCGCGAGCGCGCCGAGCGCCTGGCGCCCGCGACGCCGGTGCAGATCCCCGCCGCCGCGCCGGCGGCATCTTCTCCCTTCGCGAAGATGGGATACGTCGACGATGCCGAGATCGAGGCGCACGTCCGCGACCTCCTTGCGAAGCGCGCAGCCGGCTGATCTTCGCGGCGCGAGCGGGTCTTCGAGCGTGATAGCGTAGAAGACGTCAGGGCCTATGGCGCAGTTGGTAGCGCGCCTCGTTCGCATCGAGGAGGTCAGGGGTTCGAATCCCCTTAGGTCCACAGACAGACGAGAGCCCCCCGAGCGAAGCACGGGGGGCTCTCGTCTGTCTATACGGCTGAGTGATTCGGGGAGCCACCGCAGCGCAGCGAGGATGGCGGAGTCCCCTTAGGTCCACAGACAGCAAGACCCCCCGAGCACCGCTCGGGGGGTCTTTCGCTGTCCGTCAGGCGCGTGCCCTGCGACGACGGCTGACCGCGACGTCGACGAGGGTCGCGACGCCGGCGCCCACCGCGTATGCGGCGAGGTCGCGCGCGTCGAAGCCGATGCCCAGGACCAGCCGCACCGGCCAGAAGCTCTCCGCCCACAGCCCCGGCAGGCCGGTGAGCTGGAAGCACTCGACGAGCGTGCACAGGGTCAGCGCGGTCACGCCGACGACCCAGAAGGCGGCGCGAGGGAACGCGATGGCGATGAACAGGTAGATCATCACCGCATAGAGCGCATCGCCGGCCAGGTCCGCTATCGGGCCGCTGCCGACGAAGTGCGTGACGAGCCCCGCCGCGACCACCAGTGCGGCGCCGACGAGCAGACCTCGTCGACGTGCACGCACGGGCGAATCGCGATCCGCGGGCGGCGGCATCCGCGTCTCGTCCGCCTCCACCTACTTCCGATTCGCGCGGTAGTACGCGAGCAGCGCCTTCGTGGACGCATCCTGCGCCTCGATCGCCGACTCGTCGCCGCCGATCGCCGGCGCGATCTGCATGGCGAGCTGCTTGCCGAGCTCGACGCCCCACTGGTCGAACGAGTTGATGCCCCAGATCGTGCCCTGGGTGAACGTGATGTGCTCGTAGAGGGCGATGAGCTGGCCGAGGACCCGCGGCGTGAGAGCGGGCGCGAAGATCGAGGTGGTCGGGCGGTTGCCGGGGAAGGTGCGCGCGGCCACGAGTGCTCCCGTGGTTCCCTCGGCCTCGACTTCTTCGGCGGTCTTGCCGAAGGCCAGGGCCTTGGTCTGTGCGAGGAAGTTGGCCAGGAACAGCTCGTGCACGTCCTGACCGTCGTCGGTCAGCGGGTACGCCGGGTTGACGAAGGCGATGAAATCCGCCGGGATCAGCCGCGTGCCCTGATGGATGAGCTGATAGAACGCGTGCTGGCCGTTGGTGCCCGGTTCTCCCCAGAACACCTCGCCGGTGTCGGTGGTGACGGGGGTGCCGTCCCACCGGACGGACTTGCCGTTGGACTCCATCGTCAACTGCTGCAGGTAGGCCGGGAACCGACTCAGCTGCTGCGCGTAGGGCAGCACCGCGTGCGACTGAGCACCGTGGAAGTTGACGTACCAGACGTTGAGCAGGCCCATCAGCACGGGGACGTTGCGCTCGAGCGGGGTCGTGCGCACATGCTCGTCGACGGCGTGGAAACCGGCCAGCAGCTCACGGAACGCATCAGGACCGAGCGCGATGGCGAGCGACAGCCCGATCGCGGAGTCGACTGAGTAGCGACCGCCCACCCAGTCCCAGAACCCGAACGCGTTCGCCGGGTCGATGCCGAACGCGGCGACCTTGTCGAGCGCCGTGGACACCGCCACGAAGTGGTGTGCGACGGCGTCGGTGCGGGCGTCGTCGTCGGAGATGGCGCCGGAGGCCTGGAGCCCGGCCCACAGCCAATCGCGGGCCAGACGGGCGTTGGTGAGCGTCTCGAGAG